>NZ_CAWPRC010000145.1:0-58299 GCF_963890165.1 Aliivibrio sp. SR45-2
GTGTATAGAATAATATATAACAATATCGGCATACAATTTGCTTTAATATAATTAATATTAAAAAGAGCGGCAAAGATTGCCGCTCCCTTTTGAAAATAGGATTGAAAATGAAAAAGACACTTTTAGCGTTAGTTCTAGCGAGCGTTTCTACAACAGCGGCTGCTGATTCTTGGATTTACGCTGGTGCACAAGTGGGTTCAGCTGATTACAGAGGCGAAAGTTCAACAGTATACGGTGCGCACGTTGGTACTGGTATTTTGCCTTTCATCGGTGTTGAAATGGGTGCTTGGAACCTAGGTTCTTACGATTACGGTAGCCAATCAACAGATGTAACGTCTGTAAACTTTGCAATTAAGCCAAGTATCGATTTCGGTCCTTTACATGTTTACGGTAAAGCAGGCATGCACAGCTGGGAAGCTGATGGTTACCGTAAAGATGACGGTGTTGATCCATTCTTTGGTTTAGGTGTTGAATACAATATCTTCCCAATGTTCACTGTTGGTGCTGGTTATAACAACTTCACAGTAGGTGACGAAAACATTGATTTCGCTTCACTTAACCTAACGGTTCATTTCCTATAATCACAACATTGTTTGTTTTTATTTGAAATAGAGAGATACAAAAATGGCGACCAATGCGGTCGCCATTTTTATTAGTAATCAATAGAATCGTTAGTTATGATTATTGTTATTAATCAACCAGTTGATACTGCTCTTTTAATACTTTAATTATTTCTGCTTTTGGATTATCACTTAACATAATTGGCGCACCAGTGATTTTAGCGGCAATGTCTAAGTATGTTTTTGATAAGTCCATCATTGCTTCGAGTGGCAATGAGTTCTCAGTTGCTAACGCAAAGCGCTCATCCATACGGTTC
Source organism: Aliivibrio sp. SR45-2 (assembly GCF_963890165.1). Lineage (NCBI taxonomy): Bacteria > Pseudomonadati > Pseudomonadota > Gammaproteobacteria > Vibrionales > Vibrionaceae > Aliivibrio > Aliivibrio sp. SR45-2. Next base: position 878 of record NZ_CAWPRC010000145.1, read on the forward strand.
TTATTCAAAAGAATGTCAGGTTCAGGGAAGTGGTTCAACAAGAACTGACGGAAACCTTCTTTTGAATTTTCAATAATATGACCAGAACGGTAGGCGTTTTTATCCCAAATACGTGATGAATCAGGCGTACCAACTTCATCCATGTAAATTAATTTTTCGTTGCCTTGTGCGTCATTAACATAACCAAACTCAAATTTTGTATCAACAAAAATTTGGTCAATGTCATTTAAGGCTTTAGAGATAACCGCAAAACCTTCTTTTAACAGTTTTTCGTATAAGGCGATATCTTCAATCGAAGAGAAGTTGAAAGCACTAAAATTGTTTTCAATGTCCTTACGGGTAATGTTTACATCATCAACTTCAGGAACGCCTTCAATGCCTTTTAAAACGCCTTTTGTTGATGGCGTTAATAAAAGATCAGCCAGTTCTTCGTCTTTTTCTAGGCGTTCAGGGATCTGAATACCACAGAATTCACGTTCACCATTGGTGTAAGCGCGCCACATTGAACCCGTAATGTATTGACGGCAAATCGCTTCAATCATGACTGGTTTTGCTTTTTGAACAATCCAAACAAATGGATGAGGAATATCTAAAATATGGCTATCCGCTAAATTATTATCTTTAAATAATTGGAACCAATGGTTCGAGATAGCATTTAGAGCCGCGCCTTTCCCCGGAATCCCTTTAAGTCCGCCTTCACCGTGCCAAATACAATCAAATGCTGAGATGCGGTCACTGATCACCATAATAGCAAGAGGGGCGTCAGGTGCCACGTTATAGCCTTTCTCTTTGATAAGACGACGGCTATCTTCCTCTGTTAACCAATAAACTGAACGGACTTTACCGCTATGCACCGGCTTGTCCGTACGGATTGGTAAATCATCATTCACGGCAAGTACTTGTTCGGAAAGGCTCATTATAGAATTCCTATATAAACTTATGTGTAAAAACAGAGAGCATCATACCAGAACTCGGGAGCTCTGCCAGTATAAAAAGCAAACGATTGCTTTTTATGTTTGTTTTTTTCTATTGTCGAAAGGATGTTGAGCAATAGAGTCGGTATCAGTTACACTGTCTGATTAAGAAAAAAGAGTTCAAAAGAGGCTAAAATGTCATCAAATAAATTACTAGCAATGGCGATGCTATTCGTATCAAACAGCAGTTTCGCTAGCATGTGTCCAGTGACGATCGAAAACGATGTTTTGTTAACTCCTAAAGGAGAAATAAAAGTCGAAAAAGCGCAAGATAAATTACGCATTGATGGCAATGGCAACGTATTTGTTAATGGTGATAAGTTAGCGCTTTCTTCAGAGCAAAAACAAGCGATCGAAGAATATCAGAAGCAGGTGTCTGGCTATATTCCAGAAGTGGTTGATTTTACAGATAAAGGCATTCTTGCTGCTCAAGATTTTGATAGCGAAATTGAAACGTCATTTAATGCAGAAGGATCATTTGATTCTGTTAAAACGAAAATTAATGATTACGGTGATGTTGCAAAACAAAAATTCTATCGTGGCAAAGATATGATGCTAGAGCATGACTTCTTTAAAGAAGTAGATACGTCATGGAAGCAAGATTTTGAAGTCATGATTAAGAGCCTAGACAAAGAATTGTTTGCAAGTGTGTTTAACTCTTTGTCAGATAAAATGCAGAATGGCGAACTTAATTTCACAGAGTTACAGCAACAATTTGTTGATGTTCAATCGTCAATTAAGATGAAGATGGAAGAACATAAAGTCGATATTAAGAAAGATGCTCAACATTTATGTGATTCTGCAAAAGACATTGCGATGGACGAAGAACAACTACATAAAATTGTTCCTGAGCTACAGTTGTATCCAATGTTTTCTATTTAGTGTTAATTCATCGAATAAATAGTGATGAATGACGGCCCCTTATTTATATAAAAAGACGAGTAAACACATGTTAACTACCTATCAAAATATTATGTTCTCTAAAACAGTATGCCCATTTTGTGTTAAAGCCAAAGCGATTTTGGACGATAAAGGCATTAAGTATAAAGTATTAACCGTTGGTGTTGATTTAAGCAAAGAAGAAATGGTTGGCTTGATTCAAGATAAAGAGGGCATTTTAGTTAATACTGTGCCTCAGATCTTCCTTGATGGTAAATTTGTTGGTGGTCATGACGATTTAGTGGCGCTTTTTGAACGTCAAGACACCGACATGGATTTAGATGATTTTGAACTGTAGAATGTCGTTCAATTAAATACGAAATAAAGTCACAACAAGATTTTTTGTTGTGACGATATAATATATAAGAGTGATGAATATGTGGGCTTCTCTTTTAACTTTAATACAGGATGACGGCACAGTAGTGTTATGTTTTCCTGATAGCTTTCAGCCGGATGCTGAACCCACCTTAAAAGGGTTTAAAGATTCTTTAGAAGAGATTGGGGCATTGGATTTTTTCTTTGATGAAAAAATCATAATGACGATCATTAACGATGTTAAAAGTGGCATCGTTGCTCATCACCAAAATAGAAAAATTGCAGAACGTCGTAATGCCGAAGTGTTCCTTGCTGTAGAAGAGCGCGATATGAAAGCAACGATGTCTGTTATTGGTGCCTATGGTGGTCGAGATGTACAAAGTACGGACATCATAGCGGCATTAACCAGCATGGAAGTGACTCGCGGTATCAGTCGAAATGCCTTAAAGAAAATAATGGTACTAGGTCGAAACTTAGCTGCTGGAGAGCGAATTTCTCAATTGGTCGCAAAAGGCAAAGAGCCTATTGATGGTTCTAACGCTATTTTTACTGCACTGGTTGAAGATTTTCGTGAACAAGCTTTACAGCCTCAAGAGAAAGAGGGTGAAGAAGATAAAGTTGATATGCGCGATCTTGGTGAGACAATCACGGTGGTTGAAGGTGATGAATTAATCCGTCGAACGCCTCCCACAAAAGGCATTGATGGTTTTACTGTAAAAGGTGAAGTGATTCATGCGACGGCAGGAAAAAACAGTAAATTACGAGCAGGAAAAGGTGCGGGGATTTCTCCTCAAGATCCTGAATTGTTAATTGCAACAACCTCTGGCATGCCTTGGGTAAATGCAGAAGGTGCTGAAGTTGATAATGCGCTTTGTTTAAATGCGGTTGATATCTCAACGGGCCATGTCAAGTTTAAAGGGTGCGTGATTATCAGTGGTGATATTGCACCGGAGATGATTGTTAGAGCGACAGGCAGTATTACCGTTGGCGGGTTTATTGAATCTGCAGATGTGCAAGCTCATGGTGATATTATTGCGATGAAAGGGATCATTGGTCATCAAGTAGAAGCTGGTGAGGACTACTCTTGTTTTGTTAAAGCCGGTGGTAAAATAACGGCTAAGTTTGTTCAATCGGCTAATTTACAAGCGTCTGGCGATATTGAGTTAGGTTTACACGCCATTCAGAGTTTTATAAAAAGTAAAAATGCAGTTTCCGTAATGGATAGCTCTGGGCGTAATGGCTCTATTGTTGGTGGAGAGATTTATGCAGGTTCTACAATTACAACTGTGAATCTTGGGGCTACCGCTGGCACTGAAACGTTAGTAAAAGCATTTACACGTTTTGATAAATACAAAGAAAACATTGCAGATTTAAATGCGAAATATAAAGCAGCGCAAGAAAACACAATGAAAGTCGTTCGTGCTGAAATGGAGCTAGCAAAGATCCCTAAATCAGAAAGAACAGAAGAACAGACAACGCGTGTTAAAACGATGAAAGAAGAATCAAGTAAAGAGATAACACAATCAATGACTCGATTCCAATCAGCAGAAGAAGAGCTAAGAAAGCAATTAGCAGAGAACGTTGTTAAAGTTACTGAGCGAGTGTACCCAAGAGTGACCATTCAATACTCAGATGAACAAGTCACAACGAAACGTGAACATAGTCCATGTAAAATATATTTTAATGAATATGAAATTAAGATAGATCCGATTATCTCAAAAAATCCCCATTTAATGGACAGTTAATTCAATATTAACGATAAAAATAATAATAAAGTCGCTCATTGTAGCGGCTTTTTTGTTGCCAAAATGTATGTGTGTAAACCATGTGTTATCACTATGATAACGATAAGAGTTGATAATTCCTAACTGTGATCTGCATCGATTTTTCTACTTGCGATAGGCTTAATATTGGGGATACTTATAATAGTTAGTTTGAAAATCGTGCTTTTCAATAGGATGTTGAAGGTCGATGTTGGAATATATCGAGGGCAATTATGAGTAATGTTATTGAGTTTAATTATGGTTCATTTCTCGTTGACTCAAGTAATCAAAAATGGACGTTTTCTCAAGCGTTAAAAAGTATTATTCCCACGTTCGGAACAGTTTGGAATGCATCTGTACATGACAAAACACCATTAAAAGAACGATTACGTTTAGAAGCATTAAACGTACTCTCGACACACATAAATGATGAATCGAATATTATTCGGTTAATCCGTTTAGCTCGAATTGAAGGTATTTCTGATTTGAGAGTCATGCTTCCTTATTCTTTAGATGAAGAGCAGATCAACTATATCCTTGCAAATACACACACGACTATTTCCCAGAAGGGAGAAGGGATTGATCTTCTTATCATTCATCTTAAAGAAAAAGAATAAAGGTTAATGTAAAATTGTTAATTTTCGATTTAATGTTAACCATTGTTCATCTGTAAAATAATAGCAATTATTGTTTGATATAATGGCACTTGCGGTGCCTAATTGTTGAGCTTTATTGATTGTTTCTTGCTCTGTTAAATTACTTGAAGCCTTTAAGCGGATGAGTCTGTTTAACTCAACCCCATTTTGTAATAACACATCACAGCTCGGCATCATCGTATTTGCTGTAATAAAGATCCATTTCTTCTGTTTAGATAAACTTTTAAGTAATTGAATGAAGTGCTGCTCGCATTGTTCATTAGTCTCTTGCGCGATGTGAGAAATACGCTGTGCAATATGTTGCGCGTATGAGTTTGATCGAGTTGTGAATGCCATCGTTACGTTCATAATATTTACCTGTTTATCCATACAGTGTGTATTTATACAGTACTTTTATTTTGATTAACGATCAAGCTATTTTTGATTTTTTAATCGATTTATACACTCGTAAAGTAGAGCTAAGCCAAAGAAAATAGCCAATAGCTAAGCAGGGTAGGCTTTTAATCAAACAGAATGTGTTTCATTTGGTATCATAGAAAGCATACGAGTTTAAAACTGATAGAAACTAAATTATGTATGAGACGTCATTGCTAGAACCCATTTATGCATTTCTACACTGTGAAACGCCTGATGAATGGATTGATGAAGCGAAGAAGCCAGAGAATTTATCGATTATTCTTCGTGATCATTTATTGTGTGAATTGAAAGCGGCACAAAGTGCGATGTATTTAATTCGTAAATACGCAGTAGATAAAGAAAGTGCAGCCACGTTATTGGAATGGTTTAAACCTTATGAAGAATTCGTTTATAAGAAAGTAGGATCATTAGAGAGCTTGAAAGGCAAAAGTAATATATCAAAACGTATTACGGCACGAGCAGATGCAGTTTATAGCCAAGAGCTTATTGATAAAATGGTGTTATTGATAAAAGAAGAATTGCATCATTTTTATCAAGTGCTAGAGATAATGGAAGAACGGAATATCCCCTATGAAGCAATTACAGCCAGTCGTTATGCTAAAGGGATGCTAAGTAATATTATTACTCATGAACCGCACACGCTTATCGACAAGCTTATTATTGGTGCTTTTATAGAGGCACGTTCATGTGAACGTTTTGCTAAGTTGGCACCTTATTTAGAAGATGATTTGGCTAAATTTTATATTTCACTATTACGTTCAGAATCTCGCCATTATCAAGATTACCTTTCCTTGGCAGAAGAAATTTCAGGGGGGGATATCAGTAAGAGAGTTGCTGTTTTTGCAAAAGCTGAAGCCGATTTAATTCAGTCACCAGATCATGATTTTAAATTTCATAGCGGAAAACCAATAACAATAAATTAATAATCTTAGTGTTTTTAATAAATAACAGATAATAAAAAAGGTCGCATTGTGCGACCTTTTTTATTTGATGTATGTTTCGGCCATTAGCGTGTGGTTATTACCATTTCTTTTTCGGTTGAAATAAGACATCAATCTCATCATCTTTATTTTTATCTAATTGGTCTTGAAGTTCTTTATCTTGTTTTCTCTTTGTTTTGTTATTCAATTCATCAAGCATATCTTGCAGTTGAGTTCGTGCTTTATTTGAATAACCATCATTTTTACTTGATAGGGCATCAATCCCTTTTTTAAGTAATTGACGAGCAGTACCTGCTTGGCCACGTTGAGTTGCTTCTTTGGCTCGCTTTACTACGTTTTCGATATTAATTCGAACTTGAATTGATTCAAGACGCGCGTTTTCAGCAACAAAGACTTGGGTATTTACACGGCCTTTTTTATGTTCCGCACGAAGCGTATCTCGTAAACGTTTAACTAATTTCAACATAACGATGGCTTGTTTATCATTGCTTGGCACTTTGAAATTCGTGCTGTCGCCGCCAGTATAATTTGTTTTTAGCTGTTGAAGTTGTTGTTCCATGTTTTCAATGCGCGCAGGGTACGAACGATCAGTGGGTGATAATTCAGCGATTGAGCGTAAAGCGTCTAGAATTCGTTGATTTAAGCAGACTAATAACTCTTTACTGTAAGGTAAATGGTGGGCATTACTGATTAACTCTTCGGTAGAATCAATAATCATCATGTGTTTTGCAGATTCTTGTTTTTTAGCGGATTCAATTTTTGTTCTGTACTGAACAATAACATTATAGCCAATAATCAAGGTTAGTAGAATTGCAAACAGTCCAACAATAAGAGCAATATTCATAGTTTAATCATACATCCAGTAGTAATAGTTGCCAGTGTAACACCTTGTAAACTAAATGAATAGAAGGCGGCTAACTCCAAATAACAAATTAGCGCAAAGGGCTTTTAGATACTAGGAGTACATTAAGATTTATCGACATGGGATGGTATTTCTTTAATGAATTGTTATTAAACAAAAATTAAAGTTGATAAGGCTTTGAAAATAGGACTAAATAAGGATATAACTATATCGAATAAGTGACATAATTTTCGATGTAAAGGATTACAGGAATAAAATAATGAAATTACAACAACTGAAATACATTGTTGAAGTGGTTAATCACAGCCTTAATGTGTCTTCAACCGCAGAGTCTTTGTATACCTCTCAGCCTGGTATTAGTAAGCAAGTTCGATTGTTAGAAGATGAACTGGGTGTGCAAATCTTTGAACGAAGTGGCAAGCACCTTACTCGAGTTACGCCGTCGGGTGAAGAGATCGTAAAAATATCTCGCGAGATTTTATCCCGAGTTGACAGTATCAAAGCGGTGGCTGGTGAGCATACTCACCCAGAGAAAGGGTTGTTGAACATTACGACGACGCATACTCAGGCTCGTTATGCTTTGCCGGATGTGATTAAAGGTTTTACTTCTCGTTATCCTCAAGTTTCTTTGCATATGCACCAAGGCACGCCAACGCAAATGTCAGATGCAATTGCAAAAGGCACGGCGGATTTTGCAATTGCAACAGAAGCGCTTCATTTATATCACGATGCCATTATGTTGCCTTGTTATCACTGGAACCGCTCGATAGTAGTAAATAAAGATCATCCACTGGCACAGAAAAAACACGTGACAGTTCAAGATCTTGCTGCTTATGAATTGGTTACTTATGTGTTTGGTTTTACTGGACGCTCGGAGTTAGACAGTGCGTTTAATAAAGCAGGGTTAACACCTAAAATTGTCTTTACGGCTACCGATGCTGATGTCATTAAAACTTATGTTCGTTTAGGTATTGGTGTTGGTGTTATAGCAAGCATGGCAATGGATCCTGAAAGAGATTCAGATCTAGTTGCTATAGATGCAAGTCATATATTTGATGCAAGTACAACAACGATTGGCTTTAAGCGTGGTTCATTCCTAAAGAGTTATATGTATGACTTTATGGAACGTTTTGCACCACATCTCACTCGCCCAATCGTAGAACAAGCAACCATGCTTAAAAATAATTATGAAATAGAAGAGATGTTTAAAGACATTAACCTTCCTGTCCGTTAAGATCGCCTCGATTTAATTTCTAGGGTGTCATCGGATGCAATCTCAGTTTTTACATATCGACCGTTTGTTAACTCAGACGGTCTTTTTTTGGCAATTTTCTGCGTTTCATTGCGCTGATTATCCATGGAGAGAATCACACCCAACACTTGTTGAATGGTTAGAGTCACTTTCTTTAGAAGAAATACGACACCTAAAAAACACCCCCTTAGCGCTTGCGCTTGCATTATCTCACTATATTCCTGAAGTAACGGAATTATCTCATTTTACTCAATTTCCTCTTTTGGCTGCGCCATCACAATGCATACCTAAAGGATTTAATTCAGGAATAAATGGTCGTAAGTGGCAGCAAATAACCAATTTAAGTGCGTTAAGTTCTGATTTTTACTCTCCAGAGTCTGAATGGCTAGAGTGGTGCGGTGGTAAAGGCTATTTAGGTAGAGTATTAAGCTCTACAACGAATAAAAAAGTAACTACATTAGAATGGCAACAAGAGCTCTGTGATAGCGGCCAACATTATGCAGACAATCATTCCCTTTCTATGCGTTTTATTCAAGGGGATGCGTTATCTAAACAAGCATATTCATTGATTAAACCTCAACAACATGCGGTTGCTTTGCATGCTTGTGGTGATTTGCATTTGAGTTTAATCGAAGCAGGCATAGAGAATAACATTGAGGCATTGACGATTGCGCCTTGCTGCTTTCATTTAACTGAAAATGAAGAATACCGCCCATTATCTTTCTCTGCTCAAGATTCATTATTACGATTAAGCCGTGTTGATTTGCGTTTACCATTGCAAGAAACGGTGGTTGCAGGGAAGCGAACGCAACATCATCGTGAACAAGAGATGTGTTTTCGTTTAGGGTTTAATGAATTACAAAAATGGGTAACAGGAAGTTCGGAATATATTACGGTTCCGAGTATTAAAAAATCACTACTTGCCGAAGGGTTTGAAGCGTTTTGCCATTGGGCTGTGGCGCACAAAGGCATTAAGCTAGTAGATAATATTGATTATTCAATCTGGTTAGAGAAAGGAGAGGCTGCTTTTATTCTGATGGAAAAATGTGACCTTGTTCAGCATCTTTTTAAAAGACCATTAGAAATGTGGTTGTGTTTTGATAGAGCGTTGTATTTAGAAGAGTCAGGTTATGAAGTAAGAATTGGGGAGTTTTGTTTGAAAGAAGAAACGCCAAGAAATATCGTGATCCAAGCAAAGTTAGGATGAGAGCCACTCCTGTCATTATCTATTCATTTTTATTGGTTGAATGATAATAAAAAAAGGCGCTAAATACCTTGTTTACACAAACGTATTTAGCGCCTTTTTTGATATTTACTCATCGTTAGACTTAAAGAACAGCAGCAATGCCTTTACATAATGGCAGCATGTTGTCTTTCGTCATACCAGCAACACTGATTCGACCTGAACCAACGATGTAAATTGCAAACTCATCTTTTAGGCGATTCACTTGTTCTTTAGATAGACCAGAGAAAGAGAACATGCCATTTTGACGTTCAATAAAGCTGAAATCAGCGTCTACGCCTTGCTCTTTTAGAGTCGTAACAAACAGAGTTCGCATCTCTTGAATACGAGCTCGCATTTCTTGTACTTCTTGCTCCCACTCAGTACGCAACGCATCATCATTTAAGATGTAAGTAACGACAGCGGCACCATGAGCTGGTGGGTTAGAGTAAATAGAGCGAATAATTGCTTTCACTTGTGAGAACGCAGTAACAGAAACTTCAGGGTCTTTAGCTACCAGCGTAAATGCACCGACACGTTCATTGTATAAACCGAAGTTTTTAGAGAACGAACTCGCAACAAGTAATTCTGGGCAGTATTGAGCAAAAGTACGAAGACCAGAAGCATCTTCTTCAACGCCTTTAGCAAAACCTTGGTACGCAAAATCAAACAGTGGTAATAATCCTTTATTTGCACATAATTTTGCTAGTTCTTCCCATTCAGCATCTGTTGGATCAATACCTGTTGGGTTGTGACAACATCCGTGCAGTAATACAACATCACCAGATTCTGCTTGTTGTAAATCTGCCATCATTGCAGCAAAATCTTTCGATTTAGTTTCTGCGTTGTAGTAGCTGTATTGTGCAGTTTCGATACCAGCAGCAGTAAATACACCAATGTGGTTTGCCCATGTTGGGTTACTGATCCAAATTTTCACATCGCCTAATTGGCGTTTAATAAATTCACCAGCTACACGAAGTGCACCAGTACCACCAGGCGCTTGTGCTGTTTGAGTGCGTTTTTCTGTAATGACATCAGCGTTATTGCCAAACAACAGTTTTTGAACAGCTAGGCCGTATTCTGCAGTACCTTGGATGGTTAAATATGACTTTGTTTTTTCAGTATCAAGCAATACAGCTTCTGCTTTTTTTACTGTTTTCAATACTGGAGTCTGACCCGCTTCGTTCTTATAAATACCAACACCTAAGTTGATTTTTTCAGCACGAGGGTCATTTTTAAATTCATCAGTTAGGCCAAGAATTGGATCAGCTGGAGCGGCAGAGATTTTTTCAAACATAGTCATCATCCATGGTGAGATTAAAATAAAAAGTTTAAGAACGGTTTAGTTATTTATACCCGTTTACCTTGTAAGTTTGCAACGATTAGATAACGAAAAAAGTGATTTTTAATCGTAAAAAGGAAAAAGAGAGGCAGAATGGTAATAAATGACAACAGAACGGCATTTAAATACCGTTCTGCTGAATGAAAGAAAGGTTAGTAATTGATTTTAATTTTGTTTGACGCTGCGATAGCATCTTCAATTGCCGACTCAAGATTGTCTCTGCGTGTTATGGCGACCCCTAAGCGACGACGCCCATCAATTTCAGGTTTACCAAATAATTTTATTTGAGTTTGTGGTTGGCTCAATGCCTCTGCCAGTCCATAAAAACGAATATTTGTAGAGGTACCTTGGCCTAAGATCACAGAAGAAGCAGAAGGACCATATTGAACGATGTTATTGATGGGCATTCCCGTAAACGCACGAACATGCAGAGCAAATTCAGACATTTCTTGAGAGATTAACGTTACTAATCCAGTATCGTGTGGGCGAGGTGAGACTTCATTGAAATAAATATCATCGCCTTTAATGAAGAGCTCTACACCAAATAAACCATAACCGCCTAATGCGTTAACGACTTTTTCTGCCGCGTCTTGTGCTTGTTGTAATGCCGCTTCCGTCATTACTTGAGGTTGCCAAGACTCGCGGTAATCACCATCTTCTTGGCGATGACCGATAGGATCACAGAAATGAATGCCATCAACCGCACGGATAGTTAACAGTGAAATTTCGTAATCAAAATCCACAAAACCTTCAACAATAACGCGACCTGCTCCCGTTCGTCCGCCATCTTGCGCGTAGTCCCATGAGGTTTTAATATCATCCTCGGTCTTGATAACGCTTTGTCCTTTGCCTGATGAACTCATTACCGGCTTAATTACACACGGCATACCTACAAATTTAACGGCGTCGACCAGTTCTTCATAGCTGTCTACAAAACGATAAGGAGACGTCGGTAATTTTAATTCTTCAGCGGCTAATCGACGAATGCCTTCACGGTTCATGGTCAATTTAGTCGCGTTAGCGGTTGGAACAACGTTAAGGCCTCGTTTTTCTAATTCAACGAGTTTGTCTGTGGCAATGGCTTCAATTTCAGGCACGACATAATCTGGTTTTTCTTTTTCAATGACTTCTTGAAGTGCATCAGCATCTAACATATCAATGGCATAGCTACGGTGTGCGACTTGCATTGCTGGGGCATTTAAATAGCGATCAACCGCAATAACTTCCAAACCAAGGCGTTGGCATTCAATAGCCACTTCTTTGCCTAATTCACCGGAACCAAGCAATAATACTTTTGTAGCTGAAGACGATAGAGCAGTACCAAACATAATGAATTCTCATGATAGATAGTGAAATATGCCGCTATCATACTAAAATTAGATAGATACGCAAACGATTGCTTTTGATTTTTTATGGGTCTTTTATGCATCAATGTGGAAGAGAGCTCACACTACTGATTTGTTTATTGATACTGTGAATACCTTGGGTTGTATTCACTACCTCTACTGGTATGCTATTTTTTTTATATTAGCAGCAGTACTTCATTATGGATGTTCAAACCACTTATGTGCCTCACTCAGGACCTGTACAGCAATGGGCTTTTTATGGACTTTTAGAAAATAAGAAATTTGTTGTAAGCGATTGTATTGATATTAAAGATACGCCAAATGGCTTAGGTAATCCGGTATGGTTAGCGCAACAGAAAGTGGCCAAAGATAACGCGCCAGTGGTGGATCTTTTATTAAAGAAAGGGGCAATATTTGTGGGTAAAACTCAAATGGATGAGTTTGGTTTTGGACTTCATGGTAATAACCCACATTACGCTGCGATTAAAAATCCAAACAGTGAAGGGCGATTAATTGGTGGATCATCTTGCGGAGCCATTGCGGCGGTCGCGAATGGCTTGGCTGATATCGGCTTAGGCACGGATTTAAGTGGTGGAATACGAGTCCCTGCGGTATACGCTGGTTTATATGGTTTTAAATCGTCTTCTTGTGCCGCTAATATGAAGGGGGTTTATTGCATTGCAAAAGAAGAAACCTCTTTAGGCTGGGTTGCGAAGAGTTTGTCGGACATTAGAAAAGTCGCAACGACATTAACTCCGATGTCTCCATTAATGACGGTCGATCGTATTGTCGTGCTAGACAGCTTGTTTCTTGATGTTCCAGAAGAAGCAAAGGCAAAACTAGAACAATTACTTGAGGCATCCCCTTATAAAGTCGTTCGTAGTAAAGCGATCAGTAAAATAATAACCATGAAAGCTGCCGAAAGTTTTAAAGTCATTACCGCGACAAGAGGGCTACGTAACATAGAACCGTGGGTTGAAAAAAACCACCCAATGCTCAGTAATGAAATTAAAATGCAACTTAAATGGTTATCTTCATTAAAGTACAAAGATGAGCGAATTGCCCTAGAGCAAAGGGATCTTGTTAAATCGGTTTTAGAGTCACTTTTAGATGAAAAAACACTGTTGCTACTGCCAACGACCGCTAACATTGCCCCACCAGAAACGGCAACGGATGAGCAGTTATACAAACTTAACTCATTGATATTAAAATACACATCACTAGCCAGTTTAGCTGATTTACCTCAATTGCATCTTCCGTGGTTTACTGTGAATAATTCACCTTGGGGAGTGTCATTAATCGGTAAAAAAGGAATGGATAGACAATTAATTGATGCGGCTATTCGATGGAAAGGGAACCAATAAACAGAGATAAAAATAGAGGAGGCTGATGCATCCTCTATTTTTTTAAGTCAAAATCTATAAAGACACGTATTCTAATATCATGTTTGGACTCAGATCTTTAAGAGTACAGGTCGTAATCGCTAAATGACTGATTGCCCCTTTGTGATCTTCAACCAATGCCGCTTTTTTGATTTCAGACAAGGCTTCGCGAGACATATTCGCGTGAACTAATGCCACTTGAAGTGGGGGTAAACTCGGGTTAAATGCTGCGTTTTCCGCGTACATACCGTGGTAGATATTACCGTTATTCATTTCTAAAGCGACACCACTAAAGTTTTTTGAATAAGGGGCGTGGCTACGATTTGCAGCATCGAATGCTTGCATTAGTAATGGAGATGTCGATTCAAAGCTCAGTTGATGTGATGTTGTGGCTAACAAACCACCTTCAACACCTAAGTCTTTAGGACCAAACGATTCTGGTAAATACGCTTGCAGAGATTTTTCATCACGTTCTGGTAATTGCACCATTAATGAATCGGCCGTTGTTAGCTCATTCATAAATTGACGACAATGCCCACATGGGCTGAAGTTGATCGTGATGTCTGAAATCCCTGTTTCACCATGAATCCATGCATGACTGATTGCAGATTGCTCAGCATGAATGGTTTGGCCTAATTGAACATTACTGAATTCCATGTTGGCACCAAAATATAAGTGTCCAGAGGTGCCGCGAGCAATCGCTCCAACATAGAAATTAGAAATAGGAGCAACAGAAAATGCCGCGGCTAAGGGAAGCAGCGCCAATCTTAATTCTTTATCCGTTAATTGACTTTGAGCCAATAATGCTTGGAATTTATCTTTAGTGATAACACCAGTGAATTGGTCATTAACTAAAGGGGTGATCGCTGTATTGAGAGAAGAAGGAAGGGCATCCATGGCTTCTTGTAAGCGTTGTTGTAGGGCGTTCTTATGTAGAGTGGTCATTTGTATGATCCTTCTTAAGTTTTATGGGATCATTTTAGAGGGAATAAGAAATGAAACATAGATCAATCTCACACTCAATGATGCAATTTTTCATTAATTACATCATTGAGAGAGAGGTCACACCATATTTGGTGATATTTTACTCAGTAGTTACTGCATCATTAGCATTAATGAGTAAATGATTGGAGCCACAAGCGAAGTAATTATCCCGCAGATAACCAAGGCCAACGAGCTAAATGCCGCATCTTGAGGGTTGACTTCAGCCGCTTGAGCCGTGCCTAGCGCGTGAGACACGTTACCCATGGTAAGGCCACGGGCCAGTGAACTTTTTATGCCAATTAAGTTGTAAATTGGGTAAGCGAATATAGCGCCCATTAAACCTGCTAACAAAACCAAAATAGCAGCAATAGCGGCTTCACCTTGAAGTTGAGATGAAATAGCCATCGCAATCGGTGTAGTCACCGATTTAGGAAGAATACTTGCCACTAGCTGCATATCAGCGCCCATCCATACTGCCAAAAATGCACCAGACAGCATAGAAAAAAGAGAACCAACACTACAAGCAAGTAGAATGATTTTCCAATTTTCGCGTATGTGCGGAAGCTGCTCATACAATGGATAAGCGAGCGCGACAACAGCAGGTTGAAGCAAATAACTTAAAAACGCATTATCAGCATAGTAAGTTTCATAAGGCACTTTTAATGCCATTAAAATGGGAATAACAATCATAACACTCAACAATAGAGGGTTATTTAATGGGTGAGGGTAGCGCTTTGCAAACCAACGAGCAGAATAGAAAACAATAACAGTCAGAATTACCCACATTAGTGCTTACCTCTTTCAAGGCGATCAATAAATAATGAAAGACAAACGAGCACTAATAGCGAACCACCAGCAGTGCTGACAATAATGGGTATTGCATTGGTCAGCAGTAAATCGAAATGCGTCATTAAACCAACCGAAATTGGAATAAATAAGATTAACATATTACGCATAAAGAACTGACAGCCAGTGGCCGTCCAATCTGGCTTACAGACACCAACCACCATGGCGGTAAATAATATCAGCATCCCAATAATGCTGCCGGGTACCGATATGGATAACCAAGATTGAATGCCATTTCCTGCAAACAAAGAAGCAAAGATCCAAGCAAAAGAGTAAATATATTTAATCATGATACTAACTGTTGTACGTAATTATAAACGGCGCGAAGAATCGCAGTCTTTTTCTCATTACCTTCAGACTCAAGGTATAAGCTTTCAAAGCGTGTTTCGTAATCAGACATGTGCGTCTCAAAATAATCTTGTAGATGCGCTTGCCAACGTAGTTGTTCTGATTCATTTAACGTGTGCGGGAAGTTACGAGCACGATAGCGGAACAATAATGGCTTGATACGAGGATCACTCACATTCGGTTCAAAATCAATAAGCTGTTCAGGCGTTGATTGACGGATCATATCAATGGCTGTTTTATCTGCATGAGAGAAAAAGCCATCATAAAGTAAAGTATCTACATTTGACGATTTCTCATAGCCAGGATCAATACTGTATAAGTCGATCAACTTTTGGCGAATTTCTGGGTTTTCACGAATCACTTTCAAGTTTCGCAAACACGCTTCACGATCAACATTAAGCGCGATAGCATTTTCAGCCGTTAACGTTTTTGCTGGGGCAAGAATAGGGCATTTGTTAAGATGAACAAGCTTAACAGGGACCGGTAATTCATCAGGACCCAATTCAGAACGCTTGGTATACATACGTTGGTGTAATTGTTCTGCATCTAGTTCAAGAAAAACCGCAGGGTCTAACGCTAAATCAATCGTGATCACCGCATTGTTGTTGGTTGGATGCCAAGCAACAGGCACAATCCAACTGATGTTTCCTCTATCGACGCCGAACATACCAGATACGTGCATCAATGGCGTCATTTCAATAATGTCGATTAATGTCGCCGCTTTCTTTTTATGGCGCATAGAAAGTAGGTAGTTAAACATTTTAGGCTGTGCTTTTTTCACAACTTTAGCGAGCTCAATTGTCGCAATAACATCGGCCATCGCATCATGGGCGTTTTCATGCTCAATGCCGTTTGCTTGAGAGAGTTTTTCTAATCTAAAGCTTGGCTTGCCTTCTTCGTCTTTTGGCCATTCAATACCTTCAGGACGTAGCGCATAAACAGCACGCATCACATCAAGTAAATCCCAACGTGAATTACCATTTTGCCAGCTCCAACCATACGGTTCGAAGAAGTTGCGATATAAGGTGTAGCGAGAAACTTCATCATCAAAACGAATGTTGTTATAACCTAAAGAACAGGTGTTTGGTTTTGATAGCTCGTTATGGATTTGAGCAATAAACTCAGGCTCAGACAGACCTTTACTGACCGCCGTTTGCGGAGTAATGCCAGTAATCAAACACGCTTCAGGAGAAGGTAAGTAATCGATAGGAGGGCGACAATAAATGACTAATGGCTCACCAATAATATTAAAGTCTTCATCGGTTCGCACACCTGCAAATTGGCAAGGGCGATCTAAAGAGGGACTTGTTCCCCACGTTTCATAATCAAAGAAGAAGAAACTTGGTGCGTTATCCTGCGGCATAAATGTGTCCAATTAATAGCAATGCATTAATTATCAGAGATCTATCACATAATCGCAAGGCATTAGAAGAATAAGCGAGATGAAAATTTACAGAGGGCTTTGTTTGATTGATGTTCTATTTATTGAATAGATAGTATTGCGATATAAAACCACAGAAAGACTGTCATTTAACGCTTTGAATCCGCATGCAATCGCAAGGCATTCGAAAAATAAACTAAATAAAAGGGATTATTGAATTGATATCGAGGCGAGATCATAATCCTCGTAGGTTAATGATTAAGCAAATTGTTGTAATTTAAAGGTAATTTCTGTTCCATCTTTAAAAATTATGTCTTAAAAATGCAAATTTGAAATAATTTGAAATATTTAGGTGTCTAATTTGCAAATCATAACCTATATTTATGTTGAACAAGAACTTGGTTCGAGATAAAAATTTTCATTTAAATCAAGTAATAATAAGGATATAGGGATAATTATGAATAAATATATGGCAGAATTTATAGGCACGTTTTGGCTCGTGCTAGGTGGTTGTGGTAGTGCAGTATTGGCGGCGGGCTTTCCTGAGCTAGGTATTGGCTTTGTCGGTGTCGCACTTGCGTTTGGTCTAACAGTATTAACGATGGCGTTTGCTATTGGACATATTTCTGGTTGCCATTTAAACCCTGCCGTTTCTATAGGCCTTTGGGTTGGTGGACGTTTTGATGCAAAAGACCTCGTTCCTTACATTATCTCACAAGTTTTAGGCGGGATTGCAGCGGGTGGTATTTTATACTTAATCGCAAGTGGTCAAGCTGGCTTTGATTTGGCGGGTGGTTTTGCATCAAATGGTTTTGGTGAACATTCTCCTGGTGGCTACACAATGATGTCAGCACTGATTATCGAAGTTGTCTTAACTGCGATGTTCCTAATTGTGATTATGGGTGCGACAGATAGCCGTGCTCCAGCAGGTTTTGCTCCTATTGCGATTGGTTTATGTCTAACACTTATTCACTTAATCAGTATCCCTGTAACAAACACTTCTGTTAACCCTGCGCGTAGTACTGCTGTTGCAGTTTATGTTGGTGATTGGGCTACATCTCAACTTTGGTTGTTCTGGGTTGCTCCAATTGTAGGTGCCATACTGGGTGCGTTAATCTACAAAGTAATCGCTAAAGAAGAAGCATAATCTAGAACGTATTTTTTAGATGTAATATGTAAACACAAAAATGCCGATGTTTATCATCGGCATTTTTATATCTACTGCTTTATTTTCTGCACGTTACTTTTGATTCATCTGTTCCATTTCAGCTAAATCGTATTCTCGAATATCGATTTTAGCGTAATCATTGCAGTCCACACACGCGTAGTATTTCGCACCGTCACAATATTGATGCTGTAAAACCATTGCTGGCTTTTTACACCAGTCACAGTGACCTTCTAAGTTAAACATAATACCTTCTCTTTTTTATTCTTTGAATTTCACATGAATTATATTTTACATTTATTTAACATGTGAAAGTGTGGTGAATTATATAGAGAACTTATTGTTTGTAAAGGAACCTATGTGTTTATCGTCGGTTTCATTTCTTAATCTTTTTATACGCTTTGTTAATTTCGGTAAGCATCACACCATCGGTTCCGTGATCGGGGTGGTGGAGTTGAGCTAATTTTCGGTATTGTTTTTTAAGATCATCAAGAGAGCTTGAAGAAACAACCCCTAATAATTGAAAAGGAGTAAAGTGGGGGAATGAAGCTTGCTTTGAGGCATCAAGTTCAATGCTTAATCGTTTTATGGTGACTTCTTGTGCTTCAGCTCGGATTTTAAGGTTGTCGTTGCTGTCTTGCAGATGTTTGATTTTTTCATTATGGAGCGTTTTTTCAAATGTGCTGTTGGTAGGTACATTCTTTTTTTGTAATAGGAATGTTCGTCTTAGTTTTATGAGTAAAAATCCAAGAATAACGAGCATGATTGAAATTAACAGATAACCGGCCAACATGATCAATCTGGTTGGTTTTTCCATTTGTGTGATGATAATTGTTTTTGGTTCTGGAGTAGGTTCGGCAACTTTAGGTGCTATTGGCTCTGCGAGTGTCGGATCTGCAATTTCTTTAGTGGTCTTAGGATTATGCTGTTGTGCGGCTAATTCGGCTAGCACACGTTTATAGCCAAGCATGGCTTCACCGTGACCATTATGAGAGGCAATTTGGTACCACAGAGAGGCATTATATAAATCGACTTTGCCTGCTAAGCCGTATTCGTAAATCTCACCTAAATAGAATTGAGAAGGCGGGTGATTTTGTGTGGCTGCACGAGTAAACCAATAAATTGCTTGTTTGGAATCTTGAGCAATGCCATAGCCGTTCTTATAGATCTGACCAAGGTTAAACTGCGCTGTGGTGTTATCTTGCATCGCCGCTTGTTTATACCATTGAATGGCGTGATCAATATTGATAGGGCGGTTTGTTCCTGCTTCATATTCCATAGCCAATTTTACTTGTGCGCGAGCATCACCTAATTCAGCTTTTTCTTCGAGAGAGTCAGCATGGGCGGTAAAACTAAGCAGTAAAACAACAGTAAGTAGAATTGAACGGATCATAAATATAAAATTATTAACAATAAAAAGACGGCAACAGTGTAGCTATAGGGTGATAGGAAAGTAAAGATAAAAGGGTAAGTGAAGAGGCATGTCATTTATCGCTTTAGGATTATCAGCCATTGATGAAAGGCTATGGTAATGTATTTCTTTAAGAAAAATACAATCTAACGGCAATGTAGAGGTAGAGTAAATATGGATGAGCAGACAATAGAGCAGGGATTAAAAGCACTCTGTCTGATAGATAAGGATCTTGAAGCCGCAGTAAAAACTCAAGGTTACCCATCGCCAAGAGTGAATCCTCATGGATTTGAGGCTTTTTTATCTATTATTGTCAGCCAACAACTGTCAACTAAAGTGGCGGCGGTGATAATGGGTCGTTTGGTTGCGTTATTAAAAGAAGTCACTCCAGAAAAGCTCTTGAGTATTGAAGATCAAAACCTTCGTGATGTTGGTTTATCTTGGCGCAAGATTGAATATGCAAAAGGGCTAGCCTTAGCCGTTCAATCGGGAAACCTTGATATTGATGGCTTAGAGTCATTAAGTGATGAAGATGCTATCAGTGTTATAACCAGTTTAAAGGGATTTGGTCGTTGGAGTGCTGAGATTTATTTGATGTTTTCATTAGGACGACAAGATATTTTCCCTGCGGATGACTTAGGGGTATTGATTGCATTAGGAAGACTGAAAGGACTTACTGGTAAACCAACACCAAAACAAGCGAGAGAAATGGTAGGGCATTGGCAACCATGGAGAAGTGTCGGTTCGTTATTTCTTTGGCAGTATTATCATCAAGATGCTTAAATCTCCAAGCAAATAATAGGACGGCTAAGTGTAGGCGTTTTTTGTGGGGAGAGTAGGTTGAGCGGTAAGAAAAAGGGCGTATGAGTTTCCTCTATACGCCCTAAATTCACTTCTTGTTTAGTGAGCCTTTATGTTGAGTTAAGGTATTATTTTACCTCTTCAAACTCAGCATCAATGACATCATCTTCTTGCTTGGGTTGTGCTCCTGCGTCAGCACTTTGTTGTGCTTGGGCTTTTTGCTGAGCGATTTCCATTAGCTTTTGTGCTGCTTGACCTAGCTCTTGAGTTTTCGTATCGATTGCGTCTTTATCATCACCAGATTTAACGCTTTCTAGTGCTTTGATTGCCGCGTCGATTTTTTCTTTCTCGTCAGCTGGAAGTGCATCGCCTGCTTCTTCAACTTGTTTCTTAGTACCGTGGATCATCTGATCCGCTTGGTTGCGAGCAACAACTAATTCTTCGAACTTTTTGTCCGCGTCTTTATTCGCTTCGGCTTCTTGTACCATTGCTTCGATTTCTTCAGGTGTTAGACCGCCAGACGCTTGGATAGTGATCTTTTGTTCTTTACCCGTTGTTTTATCTTTTGCTGATACGTTTAAGATACCATCTGCATCTAGATCGAAAGTGACTTCGATTTGTGCCATGCCACGCGGTGCTGCTTGGATCCCTTCTAGGTTAAATTGACCCAGAGATTTGTTGTAGGTCGCCTGCTTACGCTCACCTTGAAGTACGTGAATAGTTACCGCACTTTGGTTATCTTCAGCCGTTGAGAACGTTTGATCCGCTTTCGTTGGGATCGTTGTGTTTTTCTCAATAAGCTTCGTCATAACACCACCCATCGTTTCGATACCGAAAGACAGAGGAGTTACATCTAGAAGAAGTACATCCTTAACATCACCAGACAATACGCCAGCTTGAACGGCTGCACCCATTGCGACGGCTTCATCAGGGTTTACATCACGACGCGCTTCTTTACCAAAGAATTCAGCCACTTTAGCTTGAACCATAGGCATACGTGTTTGCCCGCCAACGAGAATAACATCAGTGATCCCATCGATTGATAAACCCGCATCTGCTAGAGCCACTTTTAGCGGTTCAAGCGTACGAACCACTAAGTCTTCAACTAGAGATTCGAGTTTTGCACGAGTCACTTTAACATTCATGTGCTTAGGACCCGTTGCATCAGCCGTAACATAAGGAAGGTTTACGTCCGTTTGTTGAGCTGAAGACAATTCAATCTTCGCTTTTTCTGCCGCTTCTTTCACTCGTTGCATAGCCAGCGGATCAGTTTTAAGGTTGATACCTTGTTCTTTTTTGAACTCGTCAACTAAGAAATTGATCATACGGTTATCGAAATCTTCACCACCTAGGTGAGTATCGCCGTTTGTCGCTAACACTTCGAAAGTTTGCTCGCCATCAACATTATCGATTTCAATAATTGAAATATCGAAGGTACCACCACCAAGGTCGTATACCGCGATAGTGCGATCTCCGCCTTTTTTGTCTAGACCGTAAGCTAATGCTGCTGCTGTTGGTTCATTGATGATACGTTTCACTTCAAGACCGGCAATACGACCTGCATCTTTCGTTGCTTGACGCTGAGCATCGTTAAAGTAAGCAGGAACCGTTATTACGGCACCAGTGACTTCTTCACCTAGGAAATCTTCGGCTGTTTTCTTCATTTTCTTCAGAATTTCAGCAGACACTTGAGGAGCCGCCATTTTTTGGCCTCGCGCTTCAACCCAAGCATCACCGTTATCAGCTTTAACGATTTTGTACGGCATGATTTCGATATCGCGTTGTACTTCTTCGTCTTCAAAACGACGACCGATAAGACGCTTAATCGCAAATAATGTATTTTGTGGGTTAGTAATTGCTTGACGTTTTGCAGGTTGGCCTACAAGTGTTTCGCCATCTGTGTAGGCAACTACCGATGCAGTTGTGCGTTCGCCTTCCGCATTTTCTAAGATACGTGGAGTGTCGCCATCTAAAACCGCAACACAAGAATTCGTTGTACCTAGGTCGATACCAATGATTTTACCCATAATAATTTTTCCTTTTGATTCGCATTAGTTATTTTAATGCAAATAATTTAAATTTGATGTTTTTAATAAGCGTAAACCGAGTGTGTATTTACAGGTTTACGCTATTCTCAATGAAATATGATGATACTAATTACCGTTAATCAATAGGTGAGGGCTGTATTTTTAATTGTAAATACAACGCGTTATTACTGCCTACGATTAACGGAAATAGGTGTTATTGATTGATTAAAATCTTACGTGCTTGCACGGCTTCTGGTACTTCTCGAACAAGATCGATATGAAGCAATCCATTTTCCATGCTTGCGGCAGAAACAGTCATATAATCAGCAAGTTGAAATTTTCGTTCAAAGTTGCGCTCTGCAATGCCTTGATAGACGTAAGTGGGTTTTATTTCAGATGAGGTAATTTCACCTGACACAATCAGCATATGTTCATTTTGAGAAATCGTTAACGAATCTTCAGAGAAACCAGCAACAGCCATTGTAATACGGTAGTTGTTCTCGTCTTTCTGTTCGATGTTATAGGGTGGGTAACCACTTTGAGATGGTTTGTTAGCGCTGTTCTCTACAAGATTAAACAGGCGATCAAAACCAATGGCATGACGGTATAGGGGAGAGAAATCGATATTACGCATAATACTATCCTTTTAAATAAGCAATAGTTCTCGACGCATTAAGCGAGGAGAAAGAACTCATATTCAGAGTCTGTATATGACTCATTAATGACATATGGTTCAACAGTTAAATTGTAGAAACCTCATCTCTGTTTTATCAGTATGAGTGTTTCAATCTGATAACGTTTTGTTCCCTGTATAAGGCGAACCAGTTACCAATGAACTCCAAATGGCAATTCATGTAATCAATATATGCTTCCGAAACTTCGGTGTCAATACTTAGATTAGAAAATTTAATGATTATTTTAAAGTAAATTATCGGTTAAGTTCGGAGGGCAGGGTAGGAAGAGGTATTTATAAGTAGAAAACGGGACTTGAATAGGCCCGTTTGTGATTTAGTTGACGTCATGACTAAATAAAAAATATTATGATTCATACGCCTAACTCAAGTAAGTCATTTTATCTGTGTGTTTTAAATACCAACGCTTTAAAAGAGCATTAAGATTAACGACAAACTGGACTGTTTTTATCCCCCATAAACCAAGAGATCCATCTTCTCTTTGAGTTTAGAACAAAGCCCTCTTTCGGTGCGACTCCATTGATAATCAGGCCATCGATGCTATCATCGTTTTTTTGTGTTGTGAGATGCCAATCTTCACTGGTTATACGTTTCCCTTGTATAAGGGCGTCATTAAGTTGCTGGCTTACAACAACGATAGTTAATCCTTTCGTTTCACTAATGCCTAAATTGGACTCTGAAATACTGCCTACGGCAACGGCAACGGCAACGGCAACGTTAATGGTACACGTTCTTTTGTCTTGGTGAATGAAAGTATAGCGACCTTCTCCGACTCTGCCTTTAAGCCAAAGGAATTCTCCTTGCATCATATTATCGACAGTGAGAGTTCCAAGCGTCTCTGACGGTGATGCTATTGAGGGATAACTGAATATTGAGATAAAGAAGGAAAAGAACAGATTAATACATAGTCTCTTCTTCATGCAAACCCCGCCTCATTTTCGAGGCTATTACTCGATTGGGCCAATAAATACAGCAACCAAAACTGGCCGATTATCGGAATAAAAAAGATAAATCCCCAATAACCAGACTTATTGATATCGTGTAGTCGACGAACAATGGCTGAAAGCATCGGAATGAAACTGATAACACCATAAATGGCATCAAACCAAGTGGTCATATCCATCATAATATCTGCCACAATACAGCCAATAGTCACGAATGTATGAATTAGTATAAAGAGCCAGAATGCTTTTTTAGATGAACGTCCCGAAAAGTGTAAGCTTTGTTTCCACGCGAGAAAATAGAACTGCATAAATGTAACCTCTGTAATTAATTAGAGGTATATTTTGCTATCAATAATAGGAATAAACGTCCTTAAACCTGTTTTAGGGCGCCCTCAAACTGGTATTTGTCTATATTTAGGTTTGAATTATATTTCATAGAGTTATCCTTACTAATACTCAATAACATACCACTTTCTTAATTTTGGATCAGATATGCTTGCGATTCCCGTTCCGTTTATTGTCTCTATGCTAATTGGATTATTGGCGATAACACTTTATGTCCGATTCTCACAGCAAGTGAAAGCCACTTGTTTATTTTTAGGGTTATGCTCTGCGACAACAGCAATGGTCGGTTTGCGTTGGACATTTGATCTTGGAGTTTTTAGTATCGTACCGCTTATTTTGGCGTCTATTATTCCTATTGTTGCGTGGTATACGTTTGTACACACAAGTCGAGACCAAGGTTTTTTGTCAATAAAACATTTTGTTGTTCCATTATTTGTTGTTGGTAGTGCTGTTACTCAGCCTTGGTTCGCGCTTCCTCTTGATGAAGTCCTAACCTTAATGTATGTCGGTTATGGAGTTGCACTGATTCGTTTTTCGACGAAAGAAACAACACTGATAAATATTTCATTAGGAAATTGGGAAGCGGTTCAGAAGGCGGAGTGTATTGCTGGATGGACACTGATCTTTTCAGCATTGGTCGATACATTTATATCTTTGGATTTTACGTTTAATCAAGGTGAGTTTTCAGTTTACATACTCACAGCCACACACTTGATTCTTTTACCTGTATTATCGGTCGCGGTTGTCGTGGTAGGTATTAATACGCCGGTTTCTGAGGCGTCATCATCGGTCAAAATAGAGAAAAGCAGTGAAGACACAGTTAACCCCTCTGCCATGACGAAGGAGCGAGCTCAAGACATTACATCGATGCTAGATGTTTTAATTCGCCGCCATTCACTTTACCTTGACCCTGAATTAACCCTTTCTAAATTGACTCGTAAATTGGGTGTGCCAGCTAAACAGATTTCGATAGCTGTTAACCAAATCCATGAAAAGAATATTTCTAAGTTGATTAATGAGTATCGTATTGAGCATGCCAAGCATTCGTTGATTACATCACAAGACAGCATTACTCAAATATTTATGAACTCAGGCTTTCAAACTAAGTCTAATTTCAATCGTGAATTTTTAAGAATAACGGGAATGGTGCCGAGTGAATATAGAAAGAGTAACTTGGATCATTCTAAATCATTAAGTTCAGCTCTGTAGAGCCTATAAATATTGCTCATATAGTTGTACCGATATTACTTTTAAAACGTAAGGATAATTTATGACAAGAAAAATAGTATTGGTGATTTTAACTGTTATTTTGTTAGTTGTAGCGGCTGGGATTTATCGTTTTAATTTCACTAATGATGATATTTATGTAGTGCAAGCTGATGATCAAGTTGTTCCTTTTGATACAACAAATAACGTAGATCCGGAGAATAACGTCATGCTAATGTTATTTAGCTTTGATATCGATCGCTACTGGCAGATCCAATTGCCTGATTCTGAAGCGAAAGCGCCTTTAACCGACCTCAGAGAGTATGACGATGTTCACCTTGCTACAGGGAAATACCAAGATGGTGATGAGCATGGCTTAGTCAGTTTAGATTACTATAACATCACCCCTTTACATCTTGGTAATATTGGCTATGAGATGGTTTTCTCTGCGCCATTTTCTGTTTCAAACCAAGGTTCTGGAATATTTTGGTACTTGGGGCTATTTAACTTAAATACGAATACAGGCGAGATTGAGCAAATAGACACCTTCTTTCTTGGAGACAGAATAAAAGTGAATGAATTGAAAACAGATGAACCGTTTGATGTGACTTCGAGCCTTTATGTCTCCTATTTTAAGCATGATCAAAAACAAAGCATGGCAGAGAAACCAAGTGAAAAAGTAGAGCAGCGTATAAGAGTATCCATTGAAGGCTTTCAGGATAAACCGTGAATGTAATGTCAGATACTAGGGGTGATTAAGGTAAGAGTTAAGTGTGGCGTAAGAGGGATGTAGCTCATTTACTGAGTTTTCTGTCACGTTGTAAACTGAATCTGGACTAAGTTCAGCGTAAAGGGCTGCGTCTGCTTATCCGCAATTAAAAAACCGACTTGTTTTATCTCGTCTGCAGCAAGTTCAGGCGCTTCGCTGAGTAATCGTCCTCTAAAGACCGCCTGAAAGTCTTGTAAGTTAAAGACCTTCTTCTGCGGCTTTCCCTTTATGGTGGAAAACTCGTGTTTGTAGTGAATGGGTGAGCCGTCTTTCCACATTGTGAGCCTTAATTGGTAGGATCGCCCATCACCAACAACCACAAGTTCTACAGTGTTTACTTCTTTGGGTAGTGGTTCAAGCGAGCGTTTTATCGAACTGAAGCCACCATTATTGACTCGCGATAATTCCCCTTGAAATTGACTTGATTCGCCGGCATAAGTGAATCGTCCAATGGAAATTCCGCTCATCACATTGTCATTTACCACTAACCACTTTTGATACTCTGTAGGCTTTGTAAAATCAATCATGCGAATTCCTCGTCCATTTATCTCTAACTCTCTTTATCACAATGATTTGCTGTAATCATTGCCAAGCATTGTTTAGTAAAATCAGAGTAGTTTGATGACTTGTCGAATTCTATTTTAAGTGAGCCATGGAACATTAGCGTGACGGTAACATCTCTGTAGCCTAACCAGCAGGTGTAACCATCATAATCATGCCACGCATACACTTCGCCGACGAAATATTTATCATCCAGTAGGTCGCCAGATGAACGAATACAATCGAATGCTCTGAGAAATTCTTTCGTGGTAAGTTTGCTGTCCATAGGCAACTCCTGTCTCGTATGTGATTGGAACAATATGTTGTTCTAAACTAACTACGATTGATCGCCATATTTAGATCACCAAGAGTATGTAGGTTACTAATAAAAAAATGGATGCTGTCTAATCAACGGCATCCATTACTATTTAAAATTACAGGTACGTATTTAGGCTATTTCTGAGGCGTAATTAAGTACTTTTCACCTGTCGCTTGTTTAGAATAAGCGGCCAATGATTGTAATTGTAATACTTCAGCTAATGACACTTCATGTGTGTAGTTACTAGCAAATGTGGTGGTGATTTCATCTGCAACACGTTTACGCATTGCCATTGCTGTTGTCGTCCCTAATTTACCTAACGCATTGAATAGTAAGAATCCATTGACACCCCAAGCAAAACCAAAATTACGATGTAAAGTAATAGGGCCACGGTTTAATGCGCCATAAATATACACTTGTTTGAAAGTGGCAGAACCATAAACGCTGTGTTCTTTCATATCACGAGCCGCAGCAACTTCCATGCAGTTAAGAATATCACTGGTTAATTGACCGCCACCAATGGGATCAAACGCAATCGTTGCACCCGTTTCAATAATCGCAGCCGTTAAATCAGCAAGGAAAGTTTCACTGCTTGAGTTAACAATGTATTTTGCGCCCATATCTCGTAATAGTGTTTCTTGTTCTTCTTTACGTACAATGTTAATTAAATCGACGTTATCGGCAATACAAATACGGTTTAACATTTGACCAAGATTAGACGCAGCGGCGGCATGAATAATGGCTTTATGGCCTTCGGCACGCATTGTTTCTACCATCGCTAATGCAGTAAGCGGGTTAACAAAAGACGATGCGCCTTCTTTCGCTGTCGTGCCTTCTTTTAATTCTAAGCAGCTTTGCACATTGGCACAGATAAATTGACGGTAAGTTCCGCCGCCAATTACCGCAACGGTTTTACCCATTAACGCTTGTGCTGCAGGTGATGATCCCGCGGCTATAACGGTTCCTGCGCCTTCATTTCCAACAGGAATTGCTTTACCCACACGCTTTGCAAGCGATGGCATAAACTGAGCAGGAACATCAGCAGTAATCATAGGATGTTGAGAAGTACCTGATTGCTCTGCGGTAGTCATATCAGCGGCACTGAATAAAACGCCTAAATCAGATGGGTTTAATGGGGCAGCTTCAATGCGAATAACGACTTCATCGGCATTAGGTTGTGGCATGTCGATGTCTTGTAGGGAAAGCGTGAGCTTATTGTCTTCGCTAATTGTTGAAATAAGTTGGATATTTGTATTTGTCATGGGGTTTCTCCGGCAAAGAAGTAAATTTGTTGAGTCAATAAGGTAGCTGCATTGACCATAGTGTGTTCGTAGCTGAATTCAAGTAGACATTTCGTATTGGTTGTTTTTATCACTGCGTATTATTTAGTCTTTGTTGCTTGAATTTGAGCTTTTATCTTTTGGGTAAATTCAGGGATGTTTGCCTGGTGATCGGCTTCTACGTTTTGAGCAATGATCGACTGGCTCATAGAATCGTTCCATGCTTTCATTCCTGGTACTTCTGCAAGTATGTCCCAGTCAAGTTGGCTAGAACCAAAAGTGCTTACAATGATGTTGACATAATAAACGTAGATATCAGCCATCGTTAATTTGTCTCCTGCAATCCAAGGGGAGAATTTACATAAGCGACTTAAGGCTGTGACTCCACGTGTTAATACTTGGCGTACTTCGGCTTTAACGGGTTCTGGAACGTCAGTACCTGACAATACATAGGGTATAAATCGTCTGCTTGGTAATTCCAAATAAAGCTCTGCTATTTTCATTATTTGACGGACAACAGCACGTTCGCCTGCATTTTCAGGGTATAGCGGAGTTGCAGGGAATGTCTCTTCTATAAAGTCACAAATAACACTCGATTCTGAAAGATGAAGGCCTTCTTGCGTTGTGATAGCAGGTACTTTTCCCGCAGGACTGATTGTTAATAGCTCATCACTACCACCGTAAATGAGGTTTTCTTGGAATGGCAGTTGCTTGTATAGAAGTACATGTTTCACTAGGTTGTAATAGTTACTAGCGGCAAAACCGTGCAAAGTAATCATAATCAGTTTTCCATCATTAACGTGAAGGGTGCAATGTGTAAGTTAAACGTATTATTACTTGTTTTAATCCGGTTATATATAAGGTAAAACGTGAATCACTATTGCTTTTAAAGCAACAATAAATCGTAATAGAGAAATGAATAATGCCGTTTTTTAGATCAATATTGATGAGCTATATAAAAGAAACGGTGTCGAAATGAGCGTTAAAACTGACTAAACCAACTATTATCAGTGGATAAAATAGGTATTTTTCTGGTTGTTTTGTGAACCATAACGCTTCTTTTTACGTAATTATATTGATGAGTATGGGTAGCCACAAAGTACACGATTTCGACTATCTGTAGTGAAGTCGAAGAAGAGTGAAACGTTGTTGTTACGATAGGTTTGGTGAGTAGGAAACGATGAAAAAATCACAGTTACCAGAAAAGATATGTGTCGTTTGTCAAAGGCCGTTCAGTTGGCGAAAGAAATGGGAGCGAGATTGGCCTATAGTTAAATATTGCTCCAAACGCTGTCAGTCTTTACGGCATCAGAATAAAGAAGAGATCGCCATCGATAATTTAAGATAGAGGATGATTATGAACGCCACCTCTTACCGTTTACGACTCATTTTAGGTGACCAATTGAATGCCAGTCACTCTTGGTTTAGCCGAACCGATCCACAAACACTCTACGTCATTGCTGAAATGCATCAAGAAGCAGTCTACGTAAAACACCATGTTCAAAAGGTGTGCGCTTTTTTTGCTGCAATGGCGCAATTTGCAACAGCGTTAGAAAGCGCGGGGCATCGGGTAATACAGTTAACCTTAGATGATACTGAGCGATTTGAAAAAATAGACGATCTATTAAATCATCTTATTACTGAGCATCAAATTACTCACTTTGAATACCAACTCCCTGATGAATATCGTTTACGTAACATGCTTGATAAATATTGTTTGTCGCTATCGATATCTTCTCAAGTTTATGAAAGCGAACACTTCTTTCTCTCTGAAGCACAAATTGAAAAAGACTTTAAGCCAGAACACCATCACCGTATGGAACCCTTTTACCGTAAGATGAGAAAGCGCTTTAATATTCTGATGGAAGAGGGAGAGCCCGTTGCAGGGAAGTGGAACTTTGACAGTGCAAATCAAAATAAATTAAAGCGTACTGAATTTGATAGTGTGCCTACGCCTTTATTATTTGCGAATGATGTCACTGATATTCTTGAGCGTTTAGAACGTCATAATATTGAGACGATAGGCCAAGCAGATAAGCAATTATTGTGGCCTGTGAATCGGCAGCAAGCGAGTGAGTTGTTGGTGTTTTTCTGTCGTTATTGTTTGCCGTTGTTTGGTCAATTTCAAGATGCGATGACGTGCAAGCTTGATGACATGCTCACTCAAAAGCAATGGAGTTTGTTCCACAGCCGTTTATCTTTCGCATTAAACGCAAAAATTCTCAGTCCTAGGCAAGTGATAGATGCTGCCATTATGGAATTTAACCAACGACCTGATGATATTAATATTGCACAGATTGAAGGCTTTGTGCGTCAGATATTAGGTTGGAGAGAGTTTGTTCGCGGGATCTACTGGCGGAATATGCCAACTTATCAAAACTTGAATAAGCTCAAAGCTTCATTGTCATTGCCGAGTTGGTTTTGGACAGGGGAAACAAAAATGAATTGTATGCATCATGCGATTAAACAATCACTTGATTTTGCCTATGCACACCATATTCAACGGTTAATGATTACCGGTAATTTTTGTTTATTAACAGGCATTAAACCCGATGAAGTAGATGAGTGGTATTTAGGGATTTATATTGATGCGATTGAATGGGTAGAAATGCCCAACACGCGAGGCATGAGTCAGTTTGCAGATGGGGGCATTGTTGCTTCTAAGGCGTATGCAGCCAGTGGTAACTACGTGAATAAAATGAGCGACTATTGCTCAGATTGTCACTATAACGTGAAGCAGGTGAGTGAAGAGACAGCGTGCCCACTAAATGCGCTATATTGGCACTTTATGCATACACACATTGAGCAGTTTACTAATAATCCACGCACTCGAATGGTTTATGCTAATTGGAAGAAAAAATCAGAAGAGCAGCAGCAAGCGATATTAGATAAAGCGAAACTGTTGCTATTGAATATTGAGGAGTTATAGGTTTTTATTTTTCAAAGCCTATTTTCATAATTGTTCTATTATCTATGTGCTTTTATCTACATCCGCTTGACGCTGTAAGTGTGCAATGAATATCGCAATTTTTTTTGGTGAATGTTTTCTAGAAGCATAAAAGGCATATAAAACTAAATCTTCAGGTTCGTATTCCAACTCTATAATTTCCAGAAAGCCTGCGTTTATTTCACTATGACAGAGTTCAATTGGTAGTATTGCGAAACCCAAACCAGCCAATGCTCCTGACTTGGCAAGTTGTCCACTATTTACCTTGAATGAGGACTGTACCCTTTGGGTAATAGGCATACCATCTGTATTTTTGAAAATCCAAGGAGTTCCATTTAATGCGGTAAAACTATTAATACACGGCACGTGTTTTAAGTCCGCAATCTTGAAAGGTCTAGGGGAAGTTTGTAGGAGTTTAGTTGATGCAACAACAGCACTTGGCCAGCGTTTAATCTCCTTAGCTACCCAATTATTGTCTTCGAGCTTTCCGCGATGAAAACTTAAAATAACATCAAATCCATCAAGAAAATCCTCTTTAGGGCTAATGTTCGTATCACAACATAATGAAATCAAAGGATTTTCAGTACAAAAAGAAACGACTGCTTGAACTAAATCAGGCGAGTCAGGCATTAGAACATTGAGTTGTCCCATTACCTCATGAGAGTGTTGCATTACTTCCTCAATTGCACCATTGAGTTTTTCTAGCAAAGGTTGTGTTCGCACATAAAGGTGCTCCCCAGCATCTGTAGGTGCTATTCGGCGAGTTGTTCTGTCAAATAGTCGTGTATCCAATTGCTCTTCTAGTAATGCAATATGACGACTGATATTTGATGTTGGCAAGGACAAAAACTCAGCGGCTCTCTTAAAGCTGTTGTTTTCATAGACACAGTGAAAGCTTTTTAACCATTGCTGGTCAATCTTTTCAAGCATATCCATTTATCCCATTAAATTGGATTATAAAGCCAACAAAAGGCTCTTTATCATTAAGAATAGGATTGTACAATCTCCTTACTAAAATTGCATGAAAAAGAGTGCCCATGAGTTGGTTAGAAAAACTATTAGATAAAAAAATTATAATCAATACACGTAAAACGCAGGTCCCTGAAGGGGTGTGGACTAAATGTCCCTCATGTGACTATATTCTTTATCGCGACGATCTTAAGGCGAATTTTGAGGTGTGTTTGAAATGCAATCATCATACGAGGATGGCGGCACGTCACCGCTTAGAAAGTTTCTTGGATAAAGGTGAACAGGTTGAGATTGCCACTGACTATGAGCCGAAAGATGTGCTGAATTTTAAGGACCAGAAACGCTATAAAGAGCGCTTTGCTCAGGCTCAAAAAAATACAGGAGAGAAGGATGCGTTAGTTGTGATAAAAGGAAATCTTTTTGGTTTACCTGTTGTGGCTTGTGCTTTCGAATTTTCTTTTATGGCAGGAACAATGGGTTCTGTTGTCGGTGCTCGTTTTGTTCATGCTGTTGATACTGCGATAGACGCAAATTGTGGATTAGTTTGTTTTTCCGCTTGCGGGGGAGCCCGTATGCAAGAATCATT
The DNA here is from genome assembly GCF_963890165.1 of Aliivibrio sp. SR45-2. Classification (NCBI taxonomy): domain Bacteria; kingdom Pseudomonadati; phylum Pseudomonadota; class Gammaproteobacteria; order Vibrionales; family Vibrionaceae; genus Aliivibrio; species Aliivibrio sp. SR45-2. Next base: position 33,849 of record NZ_CAWPRC010000145.1, read on the forward strand.
AATGGCTTTAATGCAAATGGCAAAAACTAGTGCTGCTTTGAATCGTTTATCAAATGCAAAATTACCTTATATATCGGTACTTACCGATCAAACTTTTGGGGGTGTATCTGCCAGTATAGCGATGTTAGGTGACATCAACATTGGTGAGCCTAAAGCGAGGATTGGATTTGCAGGACGCCGTGTGATTGAACAAACTGTTCGAGAAAAGTTACCTGATGATTTTCAACAAAGTGAGTTTCTTCTGGAGCATGGTGCTTTAGATATGATTGTTGATAGACGTGATATGCGTAAGCGAGTTGGAGGGCTGATAGCTAAAATGACGAATGTAACTATTTAGTTGGAGTTCCTCATCAATCGGTAACTGCTTCTAAATATGATCTTTCATGTTTTTTGAATACGAGACATTACTTAAAAATGGCATTCTAGTTAACTAACTTCTTTAACAAGATTTTGTTAAAGAAGTTAGTTAACTAGATGAATGGATGCAGTCAATAACTGCATCCATTCTTTTGAGTTATTCAAAGCAACAAATAAACGTCTAGATCTTACCTGAAACAATGCTTTTCTAAATGTGCTTTAAAGCAAGTAGCATTTAGTGCATCAACTATACGTTTTGGATACTCTCTGATTATCGAATGAAGATAGATCTTAAATCATCGTCCTACAAAACCTTATTCAAGCGGATTTTACTTATCATTCTCAATGTATTACTGAATATGCTGTCAGAGATTCTTTTTGGAAAACCGTTTGGTAATTCTGCTTCTAATTCTTTAATGGCATTAGGTATATTTATCGCAAATTCTTTCATTATCTCTTCCATCCTCACAGTATCAAATCCAACAGCTTTAGCGGTATCAAGAAAATGACGAGTGTATATTTTATCTATAGGGTATTTCTTTCCTTTTGATGCTGTTAGTCCCATTGCCAGTTTTAATGAGCGAATATTCATCCCTTTACCACCTAAGATTGGGTAGGCGGATAAAATGTCATAAAAGGGCGTAAGGTGATAACTGCCTTGTGCATTAATAAAAATGGAAAAGTTTTTTGCGTGTCCGTCTGTTGCACCAATTAACCATTGAAATACCTGAAATCGCATGAAAGCATCACGGTCTTTTAGTGATTGGCTTGAGCCCATTAGAAGATCCATAATGGTTTTTATACTTGGGCCTCCATCAGCTTCATATTTGATTGATGAGGGCAATCCAAATGCTTGACACATATCTTCTTGCGGTAATCTTAATAGCTTGGTGTTATTTTTAATCCATCGCCTATCAAATCGTTCTACAGCAATGGCCTTTATTCCATCACAATGAATTATTTCAACATTAGGTACATTGAATCCTAACTTCTTAGCTAATTGGATGCACAGGTATTCATTTTCGACACTATCACTCATATCGAGAGTGGTATTAGGCTGCTGAATTTTACCAATGGGTAATTTGATAATATGTGTTGTTGGCGTCGATGCCTTCGGTATACACCATTTATTATTTATTCTGAGTAACGCTGTTTTTTCTTGTGCTCCGGCAACCGAAATTCGAAAATCTGATTCATCTTCTAGCATTCCTAATGGGATATTGGATTGATAGGCTGAGAGTACCTGTTTGAGGCGTTCAGGAATTAGTATTTCATAATCAAGTTGTTTGGTATTTGGTTCTTCATCGTTAGTTAATAAAGAAATGGCACCGACGCTGTCTTTACCAACTTCGTGAAGTAAATCGAACGTTTGATGAGATTTAGCTTGGTATCTGGCAACGATGCGGTCTCTGACTTCTGACAAATCAGGTAATAAGTTGTCGAAGTAGTTAATAACGCAATCACTGGTTATCTTTGGATATTGTAGGGGGAGGGATAATGACAGCGGTCTTCCTACCGTACTTTCAATCCATGATTTATCGTATTGAAACTGATGTGCACCGTTACTGAGTTTAGTAAATTCTCCAACACGCTCACCATTCATGTATGCAATTAATACAGCCATTACCATACCTCATCATCTGGATTATCATCGAGACTTGTTGGGACTTGCTCTTGAATAATACAATGAACTTCTAACGCATGAAGGATCTTAAAGAGAGTCTGTAACTGAGTCGTTTCAGGGTGATTTTCAAAGCTAGATAGGGTGGATTGTTTTACACCGACTTTTTTAGCAAGCTCTGTTTGAGTCAGGTTGTGCTTGGTTCTAATAAGCTTTAAGTAGTTAGCTAATTGTTTTGGATTATAAATCATCATATTACCCCATCATATTATGTGATATCCCCGATAGAGGATAATTGATAATATATCCCCTATCGGGGATAAGTCAATATATATCCCCGATCGAGGATAAAGTGGTTATTATCCCTTGTCGGGGATAAAATGGTGATTAAAATTCAAATACAAAAAAATGGATGCAGCCAATAACTGCATCCATTCTCTTAATTACTCAAAATTAAAAATAAGCTTCTCGCTCTTACCCTAAATAACGCTTCTCTAAATGATCTTTAAAGAAATTAGCATTCAGTACATCACCTGTCGCTTGCTTCACTAACTCATCGGTTGAGAACAGCGATGCTTTGTTCCAGATATTGTCTGATAGCCAAGAGAATATAGGGTTTAAATCACCGCTTAATGTGGCTTTCTCTACATCTACGGTTTGCTTCATTGCTGCCATAAATTGGGCTGCGTACATTGCGCCGAGTGTGTAGCTTGGGAAGTATCCGAAACTTCCGTCTGTCCAGTGAATGTCTTGCATACAGCCATTTTTGTAATTGTCTTTAGTTGATAAGCCTAAGTACTGCTGCATCTTTGTATCCCACAACTCTGGGATGTCTTTATAGCTGATTTTACCGTTCATCAAATCTCGCTCAATTTCATAACGAAGAATAACGTGAGCAGGATAAGTTGCCTCATCAGCATCAACACGGATGAAATCAGGGTTTACGCGCGTGTAAATGGCTTGTAGGTTAGTTGGTTCAAAGATGGCTTGGTCAGCATTGCTAAAGTTCTTAGTTACTAACGGAGACAGTTGAGAGATAAACTCTTGACTACGACCTAATTGCATTTCAAAGAACAAGCTCTGAGACTCATGAATACCCATAGAGCGAGCTTGGCCAACAGGCAGCCCTGCAAACGTTTTTGGTAAGCCTTGTTCATAACGAGCGTGACCCGTTTCATGAACGGTGCCCATTAAGGATTGAACAAAATCATTTTCATCATAACGTGTGGTAATACGAACGTCTGTCGGAACACCACCACAAAAAGGGTGCATGCTGACATCTAAGCGGCCATGATCGAAATCGAATTTAAGCAACTGCATTACGTCTAAACTTAATTGGCGTTGTTGCTCTGTAGGGTAGTGGCCTTTTGGAAGATAAATAGATTCAGTTGCTTGTTTCTCTTGGATTTGTTGAATAAGAGTCGGAAGCCATGTTTTTACATTATCAAAGACGATGTCTAATTTTGCCGTGGTTGTGCCCGGTTCATACAAATCAAGCATGGCATCGTAAGGTGTTAATCCTGAAATGTCGGCTCGAATTTGTGCTTCTTCTTGAGAAAGAGCCACAACTTCGGCAAAGTTTTTACTGAATCCTGCCCAGTCATTTTCTCCACGCTGTGTTCGCCATGCATGCTCACATTTAGATCCTGCAAGGGATTGAGCTTGAACCAGTTTCTCTGGTAATGCTGTGGTTTGTTGCCATTGAGATTTCATTTCACGCAGACTAGCGAGTTCATGTTCAGAAAGAGATTCTGATTCTGCGTTAGTAAACCATTCAGCTAATTGTGGGGCATTACCAAGTTGATGTAGGTGAACAGACAGCTCTGCCATGGCTTCTGATCGTGCTTCATTACCGCCCGATGGCATAACAGCGGCTTGATCCCAACCACAAATAGCGGAGAGGTGTTCAAAGCGAGAAATTTTCAAATGATGTTGAACGAGTTTCTGATAATGGCTCATGAGGCGTCCCTATTTTTATTATTAGTAATATCGTTAAATTGTAACTCCCTAGTTGGTTATTTTTCAAATAAAAAAGCCTCATCATTATGACGAGGCTTGAAAATTTGGTTATGAATATGAAAGTAAATTAGCTTACTTTTACTGGCCATCCATAAGATTTGTATTCTTCCGCGAGTTTGTTTGCGATTTCAGCGGATACCGTTGCTGAAACCCATTTGCCAATACCCATTACTTGATATTCTAACGTTACGTGATGCATTATTTGTCTCCCCCGATTGATGTGCGTACTTTATCGATCTTGGTTCCAAATAACTTTCGTATTCAGGTCAAATGGTTCGATATTTGGGTTATTTTATATAAACGAGACAAATAAGTTAAATGTAAATATATGTGTCGAGTAATTACTCTGTTTTATAATTGATATTAATTTTAAGTAGTAATTAAAAGAAAAACCGATATATTAATTAATCTCACAATTAAATGGACATTAACGTGATTCTTGATTTTTGGGCGTTTTTTATCGCTATTCTCTTATTAACGATGACACCGGGGTTGGATACTGCTCTGGTTATTCGTAATACCACGCGTGGTGGCTGGAAAGACGGCATTACTTGCAGTTTTGGTATTTGTTGTGGCTTGTTTGTGCATGCCACTATGTCAGCCATTGGTTTGTCAGTGTTGCTAGTCAGCTCTTCTGAGTTGTTTACGGTGATAAAAACCATCGGTGCTATCTATTTGATATGGTTAGGCATTCAATCAATAAAAAGTACGTTTAAAGCAGGGGCAGGGCTGACGATAGAAAAGAACGTGTCGCATGAAGACATACCTTTAACGCTTTCGTTTAAAGAGGGGTTTTTATCTAATATTTTAAATCCCAAAACGGCGGTTTTCTATTTGGCATTATTGCCTCAATTTATTAACCCTGAATATAATGCGTTTCTTCAATCTTTATTGATGGCGAGCATCCATTTTATTATTGCGATGTGTTGGCAGGGAGGGATTGCGTTGTTGGTTGAAAAAGCAAAGCAGTTTATGTCTAGCCCAACAGTTACAAAAAGAATTGAAAGGATCACGGGGGGAGTATTAATTGCCTTGGGTTTCAATTTGTTGGTTTCAAAATAAATTGATGATGTCGATAAAATAAGAATGCTATTCTTGAAAAGAGCACCTAATTTAAGATGCTCTTTTTTATGGGATGTTAGCTGTCTTTTGATCGAACAGAGTCAATGACGTTACTCAGTTTTCCCGCTATCCCTGTTGTTGCTTTTGGTTTCTTCGCTTTTTTAGCAAAATGTACATGCACATCTTGTTGAGCAAAAGGAATCGAGATCCCTTCTTTATCAAAGCGTAATTTCACTTCACGAGTCACATCCCAATACACATCCCAATAATCTTCGGTTTTTACCCAAGGTCGTACAATAAAATCAACCGATGAGGCACCAAGAGTATGTACTCGAATATTGGGCTCTGGTTTTTTTAAGGCCGCAGGGTGAGCATCAATAATTTCGGCTAAGATTTTTTCAGCGTGTTCGATGCTGTCTTCGTAGCCAATGCCAAACACCATATCGACACGGCGTAATCGTTCGTGAGTTACGTTTTTTATTACGTCTCCCCAAATTTTACTGTTGGGTAAGATGATAATTTGGTTATCAAACGTTTTAATCGTGGTGTTTACTAAACTCATGTGACTCACTTTTCCTGATACGCCCCCTGCATCCACTAAATCACCCACATCAAACGGGCGATAAATCAGCAGCATCATGCCTGATGCAAAGTTGGATAGCGTATCTTGCAATGCAAAACCAATAATAATACCAGCAACACCGAAACCGGTGAGAACCGGAGCCAAATCCAAGCCAATTTTAGAAAAGGCAATGAGAATACCAATGAAGAAAATCAGTTTACTCGACATCGAAACAAAGAAATCTTGCATCAATTTACTCATACGTAAATGAGGTTGAACAACGGCTTTGAGTACCACGCGTCGAGTCAGCCTTGCTAATAAACGAGTGGCAAAAATGATTAAGATAAAGACAAAGAATTTTAAGAGTTGATCAGGTGCGTGTTTGAATAACCAGTTACTGCCGTCGGTGATCCAATTACTTAAAATCGCGGCAATCACGGGAAAGCTTAAAATATCTTCCGTTAAATTGCCCGTAGTGGCAAAGACCTGACGTTTGTAGTTTGTCGTGCTGATATTTAATTGGTCAGCAATGTTAATCAGTTTAATTAACCCATCCGTTGAGTTGGTCACTTTTCTTTGAAAGAAGAGGTGCTCTAAGGTCAGAGAGGATTTCTCTGAATCAGACGAACGCTGAAGCTGATCCGCTAATAGCTGTTCTCTGTTTGAATCAAAACTCAAAGAGGCAGACAGAAACTTAATTTTTTGGTCGATAACTAACTTGAATGCATCGACTTTTGCTTGGTTTGGTTTGCCGAGCTTGTTTAACCAGCGGTAATTTTGAAGTTGATCTGAGAGGGAAGTGTAATAATAACTTCTTGATTCATTTAATGTGTTTTGTAAAGCGAGTTTATGCTCGACATCCGCCGTATCTATTTTATCTTTTTTTGATTTTAGCTCTTTGCCTAAATAGAGAAAAGAACGATCAGCATAACGAATTTGATCTTCAACTTCACTCACCAACAGTGGCGTATTTTCTGCGGTGTGCTTGTTGATTAACTCAGACAGAACGATTCTGAGTTCATTGTTTTTTTCTACTTGCTGTACGCGAATAACCGCTAAGTCATTGCCTTTGAATGAGGCAGACTCTTGCTTTAGTCGTGCAATTTCAGCATTAATATTTTGTAATTGCTCGATGTCTTGAGTTTCATTGGCATAGGTAAGGGATGAAAATAAAAGAAGAAAACAAAGTAAATAGCGCATATTACCTCTATGACCGTAAAGGGTGGGTCAATGTAACTTAAAGTACTATTGTAGATAAAATGCATCGGGAGTGGCAGGTATTTTTGATAAAGCTTTGTCACAGATGTGAAAAAGCAGCAATTAATGCTGCTTTTGAAGGGTTCTGTTTTCTTGTTAACACGTTACTTAGAGTCGCTTGAGTTCAGTAATAATGGCTTTGATAAATGAAAAAGCAAAGCCAGCAACCATAACAAGAATAACAGATCCAAGTACCAGAGTTAATATTTCCATATATCACCTCGTTCAGTAAGTACGAGGTGATCATAACAAGTTTAGATGATACTTTGACCAACTAAAGGTTAAGGAAATGTGTCAAATAACAGTTAAATAATCACACTGTGATATATGCATCATTTCTATGCGTTAGTTAATACCGATTTCTTTTTCTTATTGTCTGTTTGATTAAAGAAAAGGTGCGTTTCTTCAATAATTATATGGCGAAGCGCGATTAAACCAATCAAATTTGGGATCGCCATTAAGCCATTTACAATATCGGCAATCACCCAGATAGTGTCTAAATGCATATAAGCACCTGAAGCCACTAAAGAGATAAAAATGATTTTGTAAGGTAAAACCCCTTTATTACCAAATAAATAGGTAACACAACGTTCGCCGTAATAGTTCCAACCTAAAATGGTCGTAAAGGCGAAGAACATCAAACCGACAGACACAAGGTAAGGGCCAATTTGGTCTGAGCCTAAACCAATAGCAAAAGCTTGTGTGGTCATTAGTGCACCCGCAGCATCACCTTGCCAGACTCCGGTAACAATCAATGTTAAGCCTGTCATTGTACAGATAATCACGGTATCAAAGAACGTACCGGTCATCGATACTAATCCCTGCTTAACACAAGAATCTGTTTTTGCAGCGGCAGCAGCGATAGGAGCACTACCCAAACCCGATTCGTTTGAGAATACACCACGAGCAACACCAGATTGAATGGCCAGCATAATAGAAGCACCGATAAAGCCACCAGTGGCTGCGGTTCCTGTAAATGCAGACGTAATGACTAATTGAAGAGCCGCAGGTACGGCTTCTGCTTGCATCACTAATACCGTAAGACAAGACACAACATAAACCACCGCCATCGTTGGGACGACTTTCTCTGCAACTTTAGCAATCGATTGAATACCGCCAAGGGTCACAATCGCTACCAATACGGTTAAAATACCGCCAGTTAACCATGCGGGTGAATTTAAGGTTAATTGCGCGGATTCAACAATGGCGTTAATTTGTGGAAAAGTGCCGATACCAAAACAAGCCACGCCTAACGCGAATAAAGCAAAAAGTTTAGCGAGCCATTTATTGCCCATGCCATACTCAATGTAATACATTGGGCCGCCAATCATTTGGCCGTTGCTGTCGGTTTTTCTGAATTTTACCGCCAGTAAACATTCTGCATATTTTGTTGCCATACCAAAAACGGCAGCAAGCCACATCCAAAATAGAGCGCCTGGGCCACCCATTTTAATCGCGGTTGCAACACCAACAATATTACCCGTACCAATAGTGGCAGAGAGTGCAGTACATAAAGCGGCAAAGCTTGAAACATCGCCTTTCCCCTTGCTTTCATTTTCTTCTTTTGAGAAGACCATTTTAAGCGCGGTTGGCAAATGACGTAGTTGGAATATACGAAGTCGGAACGTAAAGTAGATACCTGTACCAACCAATAATATCAATAGAGGCGGACCCCAAATGAAGTTATCAACGGTAACAAGTGTGTTGTGAAAGGTGTTCATGGTTTCCCCTTAATAAAGCATATAGTAAGGAGAAGAGAGAGTGGTGTACCAAAACCGAAAGATCGGCAATAGTATAGAGCCGAGATTAATCGGATCACTTTCTCCTCTGTCCTTTTGCCTGAGAGTTTCACCTTTACCATTTTTCAGATAAGGGCTTGCTCCTTCGGCGGTCGATTTAACGACTCTCTCCAGAGATTCCTCCAACTACAGTCCTCACCTTATTCATGGTTTTGAATTAGGCACCTGAAAGATTTACTTCTTCGGTGGGCGTTGCCAAATAATGGCGTTGCCGCTCTCCTGCAGTCTTCATCGGATCAACAAATTGTATAAATTTCTATCTGTACGACTCAAAATTTATGTGTGAACTCTATCATGTTTTTTAGCCAAATCAATGGGATTTTTGTTAATCAAGATCAGTTATTTAAATATAGAGTTAAGAAGAAGGATGGAATCGTTTGCTTAATTAGGGAAACCGCTAAAACTCAAACAATTAGCAAGGCAAAGTGTGCTAAAGTAGAAGAAAAGCGAGGTGTACTATGTTACGAATTGCGGTCATTATTTTACTGTTTGCATTAGCGATATTACTTTTTAAATTTAGAAGTAACGAGAAGGTGCAAAAATCGGTGGTTTATACATCAATATCAGGCGTTGTGATTTATGTGGCATATATCATGATTAGTGAATTGATTCGGTAAATTGTCTTGTCATTAACACAAAGTGTGGTGTTTATAGCTACACTAGAAAAATATCCATTGTTCGAGGTTAGCGCGTGAGTGTAGAAAATAAAAACAATAATGAAACTGAGCACGATGATGAGGTAATAATCATTGAAGAGAAATCTAAATCAAGCCATTGGGTTGCTGGCGTAACGTTAGTGATTGGCTTGATTGCGGGTGGATTAATTGGTTCAAGTGTTTCTGATAACAAATGGTCAGAGACTTACACTCAACTCGAATCTCAATCAAAAGACTATCAAGGTCAATTAAAAGACGCGAGCACGAAAAGTGCCGAAGTTGATGTGTTGATTGAACAAGAAAAACAAAAAGCGTTAGAAGCACAAAAACAAGAATTAGACGAGCAAAAAGCACAAGCAGTCGCTGAAGAAGCAAAGAAATACACGGCATTAAGCAAAGAAGTGAAAACGCTTAAATCGAAGAAAACCTCTTTATCTATGCAAGTTGAAGAGCAGAATAAACAAATTGACCAATTAACAAATCAAGTTGATCTGCAAATCACAATGCTAACGCGTTCGAAACAGCTTTTTCAACGTCAACTGCAGTTGAAAGAAGAAGCGGGTGATTTACAAGTTAAGATTGATGTCATTAGTGGTAATGAGAAGAAACTCGCGAAAGATTGTGCCGTTTACCTTGAAGGTAAAAGCTGGGACGCAAAATCTGATGTGTGTAAGAAGCAAGAGAAAGCAAATAAACAAATTTCTCAATTGAAAGACGAACTGCAATTGCTGCAAATGGACATTAAAGAAATTGATAGTATTAGTGAAAGTATTGGTATGTGATTCACTTCGGTACTACTAATGCTACTGACGCATAGAAACCACAGTTGCTGTGGTTTTTTTGTATCGTAAATTTGAGATGAGAATGACTTGCATTTAAGTGATTCGCACATATTTTAAAAAATATACTACGCTGTAAGTTGTAATGAAGGGAGAGGTGTATGAGCAATCAATCCGCTAAATTTGTCCAAGGGTCTACCATGAGACATATTTTAGTGATGTCAGGAACGTCTTCCGTTGGGTTAATGGCGCTGTTTGTCGTTGACTTGTTAGATATGTTTTTTATCAGTTTGTTAGGGCAAGTCGAACTTGCTGCCGCTATCGGTTTTGCCGGAACCATTATTTTCTTTTCAACGTCAGTCTCTATTGGTTCTTCTATTGCGATGGGAGCGTTGGTTTCAAAAGCCTTAGGCGCAAAAGAAAATGAAAAAGCGAAACAACTTGCCAGCAGTACATTGGCCATCGCCTTTATTGTAAACACGATTATTACGGTCATCATGTTTTGTTTTATTCCCGATCTGTTGGCGATGATCGGAGCAAAAGGCGTGGTGGCTGAGCGCGCTCAAGCGTATCTCTCTATTTTATTACCAAGTACGCCAATTATTGCGATTGCAATGGCGGCAGGCGCTGGATTGAGAGCGGTTGGGGACGCTAAGCGTTCGATGCTAGCGACCTTATACGGAGGTATTGTGAATGCGATACTAGACCCCATTTTTATCTTTGGTTTTGGGATGAATGTTGAAGGCGCGGCGATAGCGTCTGTTATCTCTCGGATCACCGTGTTGGCATTTTCATTGTACCCATTAGTGAAGACGCACCATTTAGTTAAATTACCGGAATGGTCAATGATCAAAAGGCATACGCCAGCCATTTTAACCATTGCCGCGCCTGCCATTCTCACCAATACTGCGACGCCTATTGGCAATGCTATCGTGACTGCGACCTTAGCGCCATTTGGGGAAGATTTTGTGGCGGGCTTTGCGGTTGTTGGACGATTAATTCCCGTTACTTTTGCGGTTATTTTTGCAATGTCAGGGGCGGTTGGCCCTATCATTGGCCAAAACTTTGGGGCGCAACGGATTGATAGGGTGAAAGATACATTGCGTAATTCACTCTATTTCACGGCTATTTATTGTATTTTTGTTTCGTTAGTTCTCTTTTTACTACAAGATTACATCGTCTCTGCATTTAGCTTAGTAGGGGATGCGGCGACAATCATGGTGACATTCTGTAGTGTGATTGCGATTACGTTTATTTTTAATGGCGCAATGTTTGTTGCAAATACCTCGTTTAATAATCTAGGTAAGCCTTTGTATTCTACCGCACTTAATTTGAGCAAAGCGACGTTAGGTACATTGCCTTTTGTTTACTTTGGTTCGCACTGGTTTGGTGGTGTAGGCGTACTTTATGGGCAAGCGGTAGGCAATATTGTGTTTGGGGTAATCAGTTTGATTGCCTTGAGACTGCACGTTATCAGCATGGTAAAAGAGCATTGCGCTGCGGTGTGTACCGAAGACACATTGGCCGATATTAGCGTTACCATGACGCCATTTTGTAATAACGATGCGGTTATTATGCAAAGTGGAATTGAAGATAATGATGATGTAAATAAGCCATTATCTGTAAAATAACAACTTAATAAAAATAAGAATGGCGGCGTCTATGAGTATATAGACGCCGCCATTTTTATTGTTACCTTATATGCTTATTTATTGTCTTTGTTTAGTTTTCGACGCAGATAGCCAAAACCAAAGAGTGAAGATAAAGCAAGTAGGTTGAGTGAGCCTGCATATTCAAGAGAAATAACAACAGGATCGTGGTCAGAAGCCGAATACATATCGTTGTATTTTTCCATGTCACCCGTGTACTTTGAGCTGTATTCAAACAAGTTACTTTCTGTGGCATTAATGTGCCAATCTTCAATTTGAGTGACTCGTTTTGCAAGAGATTCATTAGCAAGTGCGTGATCAAGATTACCTAATTCCCCTGAGTAGGTATAAGAGAAGGTTTCTGTGCTGTGTAACAAGGTATTTAGATTAAGGTATCCGTACCCTTTTTTGATTTGGCTGCCTGTTTCTTCATAAGGAATAGGGTTACCGGCGGCATCGTTTCCAAGAGTGGTATAAGACGCCGTAAAGATGTCGCGATCGTATTTATCTGGGCTGTAATCTGTCAGCGTAAGTAATGGGTCTTCCATGCCATACGCATTCATGTCACCTAAGATCAGAATATCGCCTTCAACTGTACTTAATTCATCACCAATGGCTTTTACTGCTGAGACTCTAAAGCGGTTACAATTGCCTTGTAAGTCAGGCGCTTCTGAGTCTTCATTGAAGTTCTGCCATTGTTCAATACACTCTGATCCTTTTGATTTTAAGTGATTAACGACAACGGTTAGCGGCTCTTTGGCTTCTTTTACAATAAACTCTTGAACCAAGCTGTGGCGTTGGTATTTATCATACGCAGGGTTTGATTCAATAGTTCCGTTGTTATCTCGAGTGACGGTGTTTGCCGTAACGTGTTGCTCCGGTGTTTTTATTACGCGTGCATCACCTTCTAATCTTACTTTGTCAGGACGATACAACAGGGCGACCATAATGGCGTCAGAGCCTAAATACTCACCTTGGTATTTATCCGCAGCGTCTATCTCAACGTATTTATAGTGATCTTCTTTGTCTTCAAATTGTGCATTTAACACGGCAGTGAGATCATGAATGGCACTGTTTTCACCAAAGCCATTATTTTCAATTTCCATCAAACCAATAATGTCAGCATCAATGGCGGTTAAGGCCGATAGAATTTTTGCTTGTTGAATTGCAAACTCATCAGCTGTTGTTGCGCCACGGTTTTGACCTGTTGGGTTTGCATCACCGTTTATAGAAACAGAGGTGAAGTAGTTTAAAACGTTAAAACTGGTAATAGTTAAATCTTCATCATCAATGCTTGGTTTGTCAGTACGTTCTACATTGAAGAGCGTAGAACCATCGGTATTTAAGGCTTTAGTAATGATGTTTTCTTTTGTGATGGTGTTACTTGCAACCAAGCGATATTGACCGTAAGAATAAGCAACCACTCCTTCTAGTCCTTCAATTCTAGCACCAAGACGAAAGTAAGAATCGGCACTGCCATCTTGGTCGATATCAGAGGCAAACTCTGGGAAGTAAGGCACTTTTCCGTTTGCGGCTTTGTTGTCTGATTCTATGGTGATTTGACGCTTAGCATTCTCTTTCGCTAGCTGAATGGCCTCTGTACTTTCTGCTGCAAATAACTGAGTTGGTTTATACAGTGGTGCACCATGAGACAACACCATATTGTTGCGTTTACTGTCGTAATCAAAACTGAAATTACGCGTAATTCGTAAATCGGAATGAGAGGTTAATTTAACGTGCATGCCTTCGTGACGCTCTAATGCATCTGCTAATGTTTCATTCTCATTGATAACCAGTTCAGTGACATCAACAGGAGATTGTGAACCTTGAACAACGACGTTATTGGTGTCTGGTTTTAATTGTGTTTGACTGTAATATTCTTGAACTTTTGCTTTAACACAGATTAATGCACCCGGTTGGATCTCTTGGGAAGGTGCGCTGCCAGTACTGACGAAAATACCTTCAGAGCTGTTTGGATCATTGTCATCGTTTAGGCCTTGCAGGTAAAAGCCTTTTAATAAACTGTCGCCCCGAGCAGTCACAATGCCTTGAACAAAATACTCGTCGTCTGAAATAAAGCCACTCGTGATTAACGGCGATTTATTTCCTGTACCTTGAATCTCATTAATCTCCGTAAAAGTAGGGGTCGTGCCTGAATCGGTTTCACAAGCAAAAGGGGCAGGAGGAGTAATGCCTTCTTGGTAAGTACCAAGGCCATCAATATTGTCTTTTGGTAACTCAAGCCACATTGTTGAATCAAATGTTGTACTTGGACTTAATGTTGAACGGACAAAGCTCTTATCTTTGCCCCAATCTACGTCGCCATCTACCCCAATACGGTCGTGTTCTATCCCATCTTTAAACAGCATGTAAGTGTCATCGCCGTTATGATTTACGATGCTTTCAATAGTATTGGTTACGGCTTTGATCGCATCAGAGGCACGACTGTTTGAGATGACATAAACGCTCTTTGCATCAAGCGTAATGGCAGAAAGATCAAGATCCTTTTGCCATTCGTTTAAACCATTGTATTTTGATTTAAGAACATACCCCGCGAGAGAAACTGAACTGTCTGCTGTGTTGCTGATTTCTAACGATTTATTGTAACTTCCGCCTTCTACGTATTGAGATATAATCACATCCGCGTAAGCGCTGCCTGAGAGTGCTAAGCCAATAGCTGCTGCAAGTGTTGTTTTTAATTGAGTTGTTTTCATTTCACTGCTTTCCATAGTCACGTTATATGAATGATTCACTGTTATTTGTTTTTTCTATCGATTAAACTTCTCATATTGATATGTCACATTCATTTCTTTTACATGAATAGTGAGATCTTAGACGATGTGGAGAGGCGTAAATTTGGCAGAGGTCAATTTACTAACAGGAATCGTTATAGTGAGTATTTGAACAGTTGAGCTCTAATGTAGAGGCTGTGCAAAAGTAATCATGCCAGAAAATTGGTAGTTACATTGAATGTAGATATAGCTCGAAATTGCGTAATAGAAGTGACTGAATTAGGGATAAATCGTTGTCCAACATGCAATGATAGAAAACATCAATATTAAAAACCATTAAGCTAGGTATCTATGAAAGTATCAACATTATCGACACTCATTGGCATCGGATTGTTCTCTGCTCCCGTGCTTGCTTTTGATAAATCTAATACAGTACCTGTTTCTGTATTGTTGGCAACAAGCTATGAAGAAGGGATAGAGGTTGATAAATATTGGGTCAGTGAAAAGCTCGATGGAATAAGAGCGTATTGGACGGGGTCGGAGTTACTTACTCGTAAAGGTCATAAAATAATGGCACCAGATTGGTTTATTGCGCCGCTTCCTAAGCACGCGATTGATGGTGAATTATGGGCCGGACGTGGTGGTTTTCAGCAAGTAGCGAGTACCGTATTAGACAGCCAACCTGATGATGAGTTATGGGCAGAAATTACGTTCATGATGTTTGATCTTCCTCATTCTATTGGCATGTTTCCTCAGCGTTATTCTGACTTATCATTATTGGTGCAAGGCCTAGCAACTCCCCACCTTAAATTAGTCGAACACCACCCAATTAGCAGTGAAGATGATTTACTCAAATCCCTTGAAGAGATGGCAGTGAATAAAGGCGAAGGCTTAATGCTAAGAAAGCTCGATTCTATTTATCGAGCGGGCAGAAGTGATGATCTGATCAAGTTAAAAAAACACTATGATGACGAAGCGATTATTGTGGGTTATACCGATGGAAAAGGTAAATTTGAAGGGATGGTCGGGGCGTTAATATTGCAAATGCCAAATGGACAAGAGTTTAAGATTGGCAGCGGATTAAGCAATGAAGTGCGAGAAAATCCACCAATATTAGGGCAGCAAGTGACTTATCGTTATAACGGGTTTACGGACAGTGGTATTCCTAAGTTTGCGCGATATATTGCGGTTCGTGAAAAATATTAATAGAGTTTCTACATGGATAGAAACTCTATTTTTTAATGCGGCTAGCGGCTTGATATTAAATCGTTTTAACACTGTCACGAATCATTAATGTCGGTTCTAGTTGAATGACACGATTAGTATCAGATTTAGTGGCAATCTTTTCTAACAATGAATCAACGGCTTGTTGGCCTAAACGATGCTTTGGCTGATGAATTGTGGTTAACGATGGTGTGATGTATTTCGCCATATTAATATCATCGTAACCAACCACTGAAATATCATTAGGCACCGAAATCCCTTTTTTACTCGCGCAATTAATCATGCCCATTGCCATCATGTCATTACACACAAAGAGTGCGGTTGGTAATGCCCCTCTTGCATGAAGAGCGTTAAATGCACTTTCACCGCCTTCACATTCAAAATTTCCTGAGGCGATCCAGTTTTTATTGATGGTTAATCCTGATTCTTCCATTGCTTGTACAAAGCCACTTAAACGCTGTTGTGCTTGCAGTTTATTCAATGGACCCGTTAAACAGCCAATGTCTGTGTGTCCTTGTTCTATTAAGTGTTTTGTCGCTAAATAACCGCCGTGATGAGAATTGTCTTGGATCTTATCGCTTGGAAAATCAATCAAGCCCCAATCCATCACCACCGTAGGAACGGCTTGATAACGAGAAAATAATTCAAGTACTTGATGCTCTATTTCGGTACACATTAGAAGCAAACCATCAACGCGCTTTTGAAGTAGGGTATCTAAGCTTGAATGAACACGTTCGGCATCGCCTTCGGTATTACATAAAATAAGGTTATAACCTTTCTCATAACAACGACGCTCTACGCCTTTTACCACTTCCCCAAAAAAAGGATTGGTTGATGTCGTCACGAGCATACCAAAGGTTTTCGTGTGATTTACTTTTAAGCTGCGAGCTAATGCGGATGGGGCATAGTTGAGTTCTTTAACCGCAAATGCGACACGATCTGAAATGTCTTCACTCACAAAACGCGTTTTATTCAATACATGGCTGACAGTAGAGGTTGAAACGCCGGCATGTTTGGCTACATCTTTGATCGTTGCCATAAAATCCAATCCTTTGTTTGTGTCTTTGACTGCGTTATTAATGGCAGTCAAAGGCACTGAAATAGAGAGTAATGATCAATGCTCTAATAGAAAACGCTCTACTTCAGTGATAGAAGGAATAGAGGTTTGAGCACCCATTCGTGTTACTGAAATTGCCGCTGCCGCGTGAGCGAATTTAATCGCATCATCCAATTTACGACCAGACTGTAGGCCAGTTAAAAATGCACCATTGAAGGTATCGCCTGCGCCTGTGGTATCGGTAGCTTGTACTCTAAAGCCTTCCACTTGACGGCCTTTGCCATTTTTACTGATCCACACACCTTTGCTACCTAGGGTGATCATCACGGTTTCAATGCCTTTTGCATGAAGCGCATCTGCTGCGCGTTGTGCGCTTGCCATATCCGTTACTTCAATGCCTGTTAATAATTCGGCTTCAGTTTCATTTGGCGTAATCATATCAACAAGTTGTAATAAGTCATCACTTAATTGCTGAGCAGGGGCTGGGTTTAATACGACTTTTGTTCCGGCCGCTTTTGCAATTTGTGCTGCTTTTTCGATGGTTTCAATAGGGGTTTCAAGTTGCATTAATAAGGTATCAGCCGCTTCAATTAACCCATGATGAGGTGCAATGCGTTCTGCGGTTAAACGTGCGTTTGCTTCTGCTGAAATACAAATGCTGTTTTCGCCCGTTGCTGCGACTTGGATCATAGCGATACCTGTTGGGGTGTTCTCTTCGATCATTACCGCTTCGGTATTAATGCCATCAAACTTGAATGCTTCAATCATTTGTTGACCAAAACTGTCATCACCAACACTGGCAATAAAAGCAACATCTGCGCCTAATCGAGCGGCAGCAACCGCTTGGTTTGCGCCTTTACCACCAGGAATAACGGAATAGCTGTGACCGTGTAACGTCTCGCCCGGACGAGGGAAAGAAGCCACTTGTAGAACGTGATCTGCATTTACGCTACCTAAAACAACTAATTTATTCATAATGTGCCTTTGTTTCTTATTTTAAAATTGCCGGAAAATTGGCCTTAAAACGTATGGATAAATGGGTGAGAAGACTCTGTCATTTAGCGATACATTTTCTATGAGATTGAAGAGAGAGTGGAGCACTGATACTACGTTGTGAGCGCATCAATGCTCCAGTTGTATTATGTTGTTACGGTTTTATTTAGTGATAACTTTTAGCTCAACAGGGATATATTTAGCAACCGTTTCGCCTTTAAGTACTTTATCTGCCGTTTCAACACCCAGTGCACCGATTAAATCGGGTTGTTGAGCGATAGTTGCGCCCAAGATGCCACGGTTAACGGCTGCAATGCCATCTTCAGTGCCATCAAAGCCGACGATTAATACGTCTTTACCTGACGCTTGCACAGCGCGAAGTGCACCCAATGCCATTTCATCATTTTGAGCAAATACCGCTTGCACATCAGGGTTTGCAGCAAGCATGTTTTCCATTACGTTTAGACCTTTAGTGCGGTCGAAATCAGCCGGTTGGCTACCAAGTAGCACTAAATCACCGCTGTTTATTGTTTTCATGAAACCTTCGCCACGTTCACGCGCAGCAGACGTACCTGCAATACCTTCCAGTTGGATAACGCGCGCTTTTTGGCCCACTTTTTCCATGATGTATTTACCCGCCATTTCACCACCAGCCACGTTATCAGACGCAATATGGCTCACTACATCACCACGGCTTGCACCACGATCAAGCGTTAGGACAGGAATTCCAGAACGGTTAGCCATGCGAATTGCATTTGATACCGCATCTGAATCGGTTGGGTTAATCAAAATGGCTTTAACACCACGAACCGTTAGATCTTCAACGTTTGAAAGCTCTTTACTTGGATCATTTTGAGAATCCAGAACAATCAGTTTGTAGCCTAGTTCTTTTGCTTTTGCTTCAGCGCCTTCTTTCATTGTTACAAAGAATGGGTTGTTCAAGGTAGAGACGACCATTGCCATTGTATCTTGAGCCGAAGCCGTCGATGAGAAAGAGGCAGAAAGTAGTGCCGCAGAGATTAAGGTTGCTAACTTTTTCATTCTATATTCCTTATAAGGGTGTAGGGCGGCACAATTCAAACAGGGTACGTTTGGTTGTGCCTTTTTATAAAAATAATAATATTGATAGAGCTAATTTTTAGTACAGCTAACGAGTTACAGGGTGGTTCTTTTGGATTTATTTGTTTTTATTATCGACTAATACGGCCAGTAAGATAACCACGGCTTTTGCGATCATTTGGTAATAAGACGATACATCTAATAAGTTAAGTGCGTTGTTCAAGAAGCCGATAATCAGAGCACCAACAAGCGTACCCATAATACGACCTTTACCACCAGCAAGGCTTGTACCACCAAGAACAACCGCAGCGATAGCATCTAACTCATAACCCATACCAGCGGTTGGTTGAGCAGAAGAAAGACGAGACGTTACGATTAAGCCAGCCAAAGCAGCAAGTAGACCACAGATAGCGTAAACACCGATCTTAACGCGATCAACATTGATGCCCGATAAACGCGTTGCTGATTCATTGCCACCTAGTGCGTAAACATAGCGACCAAAACGTGTGTGATTTAATAAGTACCATACCGATGCGAACACGATAACCATTAACCAGATTGGCACTGGGATACCAAGTGCGTAACCCGTACCGAACCATGAAAAGCTATCAGCAACATCAGTAAAGCCAGTAGAGATAGGGCGACCTTCTGTGTAAACCATGGTTACACCACGGAGCAACGTCATCGTTACCAACGTTGCGATAAAGGCTTGAACTTTACCTTTGGCAATGATAATTCCGCTAATCGCACCAAGAATCGCACCTGCAAGTAAAGAGGTCGGAACCGCAATGATTGGGTGGATCTCAAGGCCAATCATCGTAGCGGCAAAGGCACCACAAAGCGCCAATACTGAGCCAACACTCAAATCAATGCCAGCGGTCAAAATAACTAATGTCATACCAACAGCGATGATCGCGTTTACCGAGGTTTGACGTAAGATATTTAGAATATTGTCGACAGTAAAAAAGTTGTCGTTTAAAAAAGAAACCACGACAATGAGTAGCAATAGCGCGATTAACGATTTTTGCTCAATCAGCCATTCTTTTGAGAACATGCCGCCTTTCTTTTTTTGCGATTCAGATGGAGTCATAGATTTAGTGCTCATGCTGTTACCTCGACGTTTTGCTGAACAGTTTTACCTACTGCACAAGCCAATAATTTTTCTTGATCGGCATCTTTAGCCATGAATTCACCACTAATATGGCCTTCATGCATCACTAAAATGCGGTCACTCATTCCTAACACTTCTGGCATTTCAGAAGAGACTAAAATAATGCTCATGCCTTCGGCTTTAAATTGATTAATTAATTGGTAGATCTCTTTTTTCGCACCGACATCAACACCACGTGTTGGCTCATCTAAAATAAGGACTTTAGGGCGAGTCATAAGACCTTTGGCAATCGCTACTTTTTGTTGATTACCACCAGATAAGTTACCAATGATTTGGTCACGAGAAGGGGTTTTGATATTAAATAAGCGAATGAAATCTTCAACCGCAGTCACTTCTGCTTGATGATCAAGTTGAATGCCTTTTGATA
This sequence comes from Aliivibrio sp. SR45-2, assembly GCF_963890165.1. NCBI lineage: Bacteria > Pseudomonadati > Pseudomonadota > Gammaproteobacteria > Vibrionales > Vibrionaceae > Aliivibrio > Aliivibrio sp. SR45-2. Next base: position 54,213 of record NZ_CAWPRC010000145.1, read on the forward strand.
ATTGATCCAAAGAACATAACGACATGTTTTCTTTGACAGATAGACCTAATACTAAGCCATCGCCTTTGCGATCCTCAGAGATATAAGCAATGCCATTTGCCAGCCCATCACGAGGAGAGATAGGGTTAATCATTTTGTTATTAAGTTTGATTGCGCCACACGTCATTGGTGCAGCACCGTAGATGATTTTCATTAACTCAGTACGACCGGCACCCATTAAGCCAGAGATACCAAGGATTTCGCCGCGATCTAATGAGAAACTAACATTCTCAACACCAGGACCAGACACATCGAATAATTCTAATGATTTATCACCGTGTGTTGCATCAATACGAGGGTATTGCTCATCTAATCGACGGCCTACCATCATTTCAATTAAGGTATCTTCATCAATCTCGGCAACCACACGTTCACCGATGAATTTACCATCGCGAAGTACGGTAATGTCATCACAGATCTCAAAGATCTCTTTTAGACGGTGAGAGATATAAACAATGCCACACCCTTCATCACGTAATTCATTAATCACTTTAAACAGAGATTCGGTTTCAGTATCCGTTAAAGCATCCGTTGGCTCATCCATAATGATAACTTTAGATTTGAATGATAACGCTTTGGCTATCTCAACCATTTGTTGCTCACCTAAACTCAGTTCACCTAACAGTTGGCGAGAGTGGTGTTTTACATTCAAACGTTTAAGTAGGGCGTCAGCATCGCTGTACATCTCAGCCCATTTGATGCCACCAAAGACATTGGTTTTCTCACGGCCTAAGAAGATATTCTCAGCAATCGTTAATTCAGGAATAAGATTCAACTCTTGGTGAATAATACTGATACCAGATTCTTGAGAATGCTTAGGACCATTAAAGTTAACCGCTTTACCTTCGTAACGTATTTCACCCGCGTCCATTGCATAAATGCCAGTGAGAGATTTCATTAAGGTCGATTTACCGGCGCCATTTTCGCCCATTAATGCCATTACTTTACCGGGATAAACATTAAGGCAAGCGCCATCCAATGCTTTCACACCGGGGAAGGCTTTTTCAATCCCTTTTAGTTCGAGAATGGGTTGATTCATGAGTGATCCTTTCATTATTTAATACTGTGTAAGTTGCTTAATCATCGATACTAGGGTGACTTAAAAAACAACGCCAGATTGAAAAATAACATTCGCGTAAGGAGTGCATTCACCAGTACGAACTATCGCTTTACTCTGGTGAGAATGCGCTTTGAATTCTTCGTGAGGGATATAAGAAATCGTGATTGGTTTACCACGCAATTCTTCTTCGATTTGGACAAGAGTCATTAGCTCATCATGCAATTGTGGGCTAACCGTTTTGAATTCTTGGGCAACAATTACACCTTCAATTTGCATCTCAGCAAGCGTTGCTTTTACGGTATCAATGAAGGTTGGTATTCCCTGAATTAACGCTAAATCGATTCGTTGTGATCTGTCTGGAATAGGTAAGCCAGCATCACAAATTGTAATTTCATCGGTATGGCCTAGAGAGGCAATTATGTACGATAATTCAGCATTTAATAGTGTGTTTTTCTTCATGAGAATACCCTTGATTAATAATTGATGAGCATTTACTGCGTGTTTTATACCCATCGAAACGTTTGCGTAAACGTTTCGATGGTGAATTTAGAGCAATAAATGGCTTTTTGCATCAAGGAATGTAACTAAGTGTGATCGAGCGCAGAATTCCAATTGATAGAGTGGTAAATAGGAGATCTTGGTCAAATTTTGGTGAGTGAATTAGTTATGAGGAGGGGGCATTACTCAACAATAATTTCAATAGTTTATTTTTAATTTGTTATTGATTAAGACTAGAATGCGTATTGTGTGCTTTATGATATTATGGTTAATCGGTGTTGTTCAGCACCAAAAGTAGGATTAATGTAAAACCAAACTCTTCATCGCTAATTAAGGTATCACAATGAGAAAACGTTACACGACGGAAGGCGATACAACGTCTAAAAAAGAGAAAGAAGCCTATCCAATACTCGCATTGTGTGAAAATTGCGTAGGCAGTTATACCGTTATCAATGAGAGCGAACGAACTCATGTTGCATGTGCTAAATGTGGCGCGGATGATTAATCGTTTTATCTATGTATAATCTGGCATTGTATGTTTTATCGGTATCTCAAATTTATAAGTAAGGAAATAAAATGAGCGCAATTGGTAATTTAATCTGGTTTCTTTTTGGTGGCGTGTTTATGGGGCTAGCGTGGTGCTTTTTTGGGCTTATCGCTTTTATCAGCATTATTGGTATCCCTTGGGGAAGAGCGTGTTTTGTTATCGCGGGCTTTTCATTTTTTCCTTTCGGTAAAGAAGCGATCCGTCGTGATGATTTAACGAAATCTGAAGATATAGGAACGGGTAGCCTTGGTTTTTTAGGTAATGTTCTGTGGTTTATTTTTGCTGGCTTCTGGTTGGCGATTGGTCACGTAATATCGGCAATTGCTTGCTTTGTTACTATCATTGGTATTCCATTTGCGATACAGCATTTAAAACTTGCTGCTATTTCAATTGCACCGATCGGTCAGACTATCGTTGATAAAGAAGTGGCTTCTGTGGTTCGCAATGCGAATGCAAAAATAGAAGCGGATAAGTGGAAGTAATTCTGTTCTAAAAAAGGACATCAAGTAATAGGTATGTACTTATTCTATGTCCTTTTTATTCCTACCCCCGTTCTTCATTATCGCGCGTGATTTATTAAGTTTGCGTAAACTGCGAAAGACAATACAAATCTGCTGTCATTCATTTGATTTGGCTTAAAAATAGACAATAATTAGATTGATTCTCAATTTAGTTATATTTGTTTTTTATTCGAGTACATGAGGTGAATAATGGCTCCAATGGCGATATCAAATTATCTTGGGTGGCTAATTATATTATTAGGCAGTTATCCTTTTCTTTTAGTTGCGATTAATATTTGTACCTACGAACCAATGCGTAGAAAAGTGAATATCTGGTTTAATATTCTCTGTATTTTATTAGTGGTTTTTCTTTTGGTTATGCATATGAATATAGACATTGTTTACGGTAAAGAACTGCTTGATGCTTGGTATAGTAATAATCCACGTAAGTAGAGGTTTATCCGTAGATAAGCACTTTTAGTCCTATAGTTCTAAGGTAAATGTATGATGAATAGATCAACGTTGCATCATTAGCATTTACAACGGAAAGACTTGATGTTTCTTATGTTGATTTATATATCGCGTCACTAACACCAGATTTATTGGCTTCTATTGTTGATTTACTTTCTCCTTCGGTTGTTCAAGATCTTCCTCCCTATTTTTAAAACATGAATACTCACTCTGATGCTAATTTTGGTTGACTGAAATGATCTCCGAAAACTATTTATTAGGTGAGATCTTCTGGCGGTGAGTTGTTTACGGATGAATAAACAGTTGCATTGAAAGGGCGTTAATAGATACGTTTATTGTCGGCGTTGATGTGGAAAATATCATATCTGCGAAGCGATTAGAAAAAGTAGGTTTACCGTAAGGGAAGAAGGCAATGACGGTATTATCTTTGATGAAGATAATTTCGTAAATAAACATTAAAAACAAGTATATAGATAACTCTTTACTTGCCTCTTCTATTATTTTGATTAAAATCCCCTCACATTTATTTGGTTAGTGATTACATAATGAAAACGCTAATGGTTAGTACAATAATAGCATCAACAATGCTATTAACAGGCTGTGTAACTTTTCCTACTCAAGAGTCTGAGAAAGTAGAGGTTATTTGGGATGAAGTCGATGCGGTCAAAGATTGTGAACGTATGGGCATTGTATTTGGTTCAGAAGGTCATTTTTATGATTACTGGCTACATGCAGATAAAGACATGGTTTGGGGCTCATTAAACCAAATGCGAATTAAATCTGCTAAATTAGGCGCTGATACTCTATACCTATATCAACCTCTCAGTTTTTCGAGTTCAGTGACTATGTTTGGTAATGCCTATTTATGTGGAAAACCAGAAGAAAATAAGACGGCAGTGTTACCAAATTAAATCTTGTCTGTTGGGTCACGGATATGACGAGACACAACGATGAATGAATAAGAAGGGGCAA
>NZ_CAWPRC010000146.1:0-57617 GCF_963890165.1 Aliivibrio sp. SR45-2
TAATTTAGCGAAGAGTACCCAGTACAAAAATCATCCAGAGAAATACCAAACCCTTGCGCTCGCAATCTTTGTAAAACGGGCGATACGGTGGTGAGATCGTCAATAAATATATTCTCTGTAATTTCTAATGTCACCCTCTTAATATCAATCCCAGAATTATGCACAATCAACATAATTCGCTTTTCAAAATCCATACGAGCCAATTGCTTTGGTGAAATATTAATAGACACCCCAATCGCATTGTTGCCATTTGGCATTAACGCGACTGTGTCACGACACGCCAAATAAAAGACGTAATCCCCAATGTCATGAATAACGCCAATCCGCTCAGCAACCGGAATAAACTCAAGAGGTGACACGGAGCCTAACTCTGAATTATCCCACCGGCAAAGGGCTTCAACCGACTCAATACGCTGTGTTTCAGTATTAATTTGTGGCTGATAAACCACACTGATTTCACTTTTTTGCAATGCTCGATTCAGTTGTTTTTCAAGCAGACTGTTATATTGAACTTGCTCGTTAATGTCTGCGTTGTAAAACATCACCTCGCCTTTGTGTCGCTCTTTTGATTTATATAAAACAATGTCGGCTTTTGAGATAAGATCTTCAGAATTAGAACCATGATCGGGGAATATAGATACACCAATAGAACATTTTACTGTCACTGCCACACCGCTTAATAAAAAAGGCTGTAAAAATAACGCTTGAATGATTCGAACTTTAGACTCTGCAACGGCAATATTATCAAGCAAAGAAAAACAAAAGATAAACTCATCACCACCAAAGCGAGAAACACAATCCCCTTCTTCTAAAATATGCTCGAAACGTCGGCCAATTTGTTGTAATAATTGATCACCCGAGGTGTGCCCGTATTGATCATTAATGTATTTAAAATCGTCTAAATCAACAAACACCACCGCCGCTTTCTTATTCTCTAATTTTGATAACGCGATCAAGTTTTCAATATTTTCGGTCAATTGCATTCGATTAGGCAAATCCGTCAATTGATCGTATTTCGCCATGTAACGCATTTCATTTCGACTTAATTTCAACCGTTCAAAGTCATCAATAACCTGACCTTCTAACATCACAAAGTGTCGGTACACTCGACGACCAACGATCACAGTTAAGAGCGTTAAAATGAGACTAAAAGGCAATGTTAATCCAAGCAGTTTTAATAAATCATCATCCCCTTGCGCCACTAGAATTTTTTCTTTTTCTTTAATGAATGTTAAGACACGGTTGGTATGAAAACCGGTTCCAATGACCCAATCCCAGCCATCGATAACTCGGAAATAACTGATTTTAGGCCCGAGTAAATTCGCGCCTTCAACTAATTTATTGTTATAAAGCAGGAAACCTTTTTTATCAGTCGCATTAAATAACAGCTTACCAAGTTCATCATTTACTTTAAAAACATCGATAGAATGGTCTGTAATTACTTTTTGATTAATTAGCTTTGCATCACCTTCTAAATCAAACACAAAGACATAACCATCATCGTCCATATTGATACTAGAGAGCATTGCTAATACTTGCTGCTGAATACTTTCTTCAATATCTAGAACATATTCACCAGAGCCGATATACCAATTAAATGCGCCTAACTTACGATCAAAGCTAACCTTAGCAAACTCCTCTTCTCCCTTGTCTGGTTTGATATACCAATAATGACTAAACGCTTCACCTTTATTATTTAATTCTTCTTTTTTGTGTTGAATATAATAATTACCACGAGAATCTATACGATTAAGTATCGAGGTATTTTCTAAATCGGAAGTGATAGGATGCATCACACTCATCCCATCTAATGTCGAAATGTAAAAGTATCCACGTCCATCATCAAAGCGAATAGGGCGTAATGCATCAATGATAAGTTGTTTCACTTCTTCCATCGGTTTATCTTGGTTTTCAAGCAGCAATCCATTGGCGATGCTAATTGCGGTATCAACACGAAAGCGAAGTTTTTCTCTAGCAACTTGCTCTACCAACTTCTTTTCATGATTTATTTGTTGGTATAACTGCTCAATGTTCGATTTTATTTTTTGTTTTTGAGTACCAATCACATCTGCCCGTACCGACTCCACCAAAATATCTACTTTGATATTGTTATCTTTCACAATAAAAAAGTTCAGCACTACGGTAAATACAAGAATGATCGCAATAGGGAGATATTGCAGCACTCTTAATAATTTTCGGTCACTCAATAATCTCATGGCAGAAAAACTCAATATGGATAAAAAAACATCAAGATTCTGCCTTAAAAATTACAGAACATCAAACCGTAAATTAAAATGACGATGCTTTTACCTACAAAGAGTTAAATAAACTGGCTATCAAGGTCTCTTGTAAGATCATTTTATTTACTGATTACCCTTTCATTGATCTACATTAAGTCTTTAATGATGTGTTTTTAACATCACCTGATACTCTAGCTTCTCAGCTTTCTATTGGTGTATCACGATGAACCCTTCTATCGAAAAAGTCTTATTGCAAATCGCATTGGATCTTAGCTCTAACTTATCCAGTGATCTGCACTACCAACGCTTAATCTCTTCGATTCATCAAGTGTTTCCTTGTGATGCCAGTGCTTTGTTTGTATTAGACCATGATGGCTGCTTAAAACCTGTCGCCGTTCAAGGGCTGTCCACCGCCGTATTAGGTCGCTGTTTCCCACCCAAAGTGCATCCCCGGTTACAAGCCATTTTAGAGAGCAAACACCCTGTTCGCTTTGAATCTAATTCGGACTTACCAGACCCTTTTGATGGCTTATTGTTGGTGGATGAACACATCAGTATTGAGGTGCATGACTGCTTGGGGTGCAGCTTATATGTGGAAGACACCTTAGTTGGCGTATTAACTTTAGACGCTTTAGAGGTGGGGGCGTTTAAAAAGATAGATAATATCACCATCGAAACCTTTGCCGCCTTGGCCGCCGCCACCTTGCATAATAAGGCACTAATAGAAACGCTAAAAAACAGTAACCAGCAACAGAAATCCATCAATCAAGCGTTAATTCAACAAGCCCGAAATCAAAAAGGTGAATTGATTGGGATTAGCCCACAAATCGACCGATTACGTAATAATATCAAGATGGTAGCCTCTTCTGATTACGCAGTACTCATCAGTGGTGAAACCGGATCAGGCAAAGAGTTGGTCGCTCATTCTGTTCACGAGCAATCTCTGCGTAATGAGCAAGCGATGATCTATGTAAACTGTGCAGCCTTGCCTGAGTCCTTAGCTGAAAGTGAGCTATTTGGTCACGTTAAAGGCGCATTTACTGGCGCAAATAACCATCGAGCCGGTAAGTTTGAATTGGCGGATAACGGCACCATATTTTTGGATGAAATTGGCGAGTTACCGCTACTAATTCAAGCCAAATTATTACGTGTGATTCAACAAGGTGAAGTGCAGCGTGTCGGCTCAGATAAAAACGTCATGGTAAACGTACGCATCATCGCAGCCACCAATCGAAACTTAGCGCACGAAGTAGAAACAGGACGCTTTAGAGCTGACTTATTTCACCGTTTAAATGTATTCCCAATTAACGTTCCCCCACTGCGCGATCGTGAGGGTGATATTTCAGTATTGGCAGGGTATTTATTAGACAAAGTTCGCACTCAATTTAACGTTCCGAATCTTCATATTCATCCACGAACCTTAACGCATTTAGAAAACAGTCCATGGTTAGGAAATGTACGAGAACTTGAACATACGTTAATGCGTGCAGGGCTTCGAGCGATACAAGACAGCGACACGAGCATTACTCTTGCACACTTTCTAGGAGACGTTGAACACACCGACGATGTAAAAATAACAACAGCCTTTCTACCTAAAGAAAGTAAACCTATGCGAGAGCTAGTCGAAAGCTACCAAAAACAATTAATTGAGCACGTTTTATCCGAATCGAATGGAACATGGTCACAAGCTGCTGAATTTTTGCAAATGGACAGAGGAAATTTGTACCGCATGGGTAAGAAATTTGGTTTATAAAACAACCTTATTTAACCTGATGATGTATTTATCACAACAAGCACGATGTAATAAACACATCAAAACGTAAAGAAAAGAAAATAAAAACACTGTAAATCAACAACTTAAACATGGCACGCCCTGTGCAATAGAGAACCCATCAATGTAGAGTCAAGTCTCGATTAGTTCAGCAATTTGCTCAAGGTAGCAAAACGCACTGACCTAACAGGATTTGAACAATATGTATTCAATGACTGGAGTTCCAACTATGTTCTGTATCCAATGTGAGCAAACAATTCAAACACCAACAACGAAAGGCTGTTCTTTTGCACAAGGTATGTGTGGTAAAACAGCAGAAGTATCTGACTTACAAGATATTCTAGTTTACACACTACAAGGTGTTTCTTTCTGGGCAGAACAAGGTCGTAAAGTAAATGTAGTGATTGATGAGATCGATCATTGGGCACCAAAAGCCTTCTTCGCAACACTAACAAACGTTAACTTTGATCCAGAGCGTGTTATCGAATTCGCACTGCAAGCACACGCTTACAAAAAACAACTTGAAGAACAAGTTCGTGCAGCGGCATTGCTATCAAACACTGAATTATCTGAGCTTTCTCCTGCAGCACTATTTGATTTACCAACCAACGTAGAAGAATTAATCGCATTGGCTCCACAAGCAGCCGTTAACCGTGGTCACGATTCAGAACATGAAGATGTGATTGGTCTACGTCTACTTTGTCTTTACGGCTTAAAAGGCGCAGCCGCTTACATGGAGCACGCACGTGTTCTTGGTCAAACTGATGACGCTGTTTTTGCTGAATACCACCAAATTATGGCATGGTTAGGTACTGACCCGACTGAATTAAACGCATTACTAGACTGCTCTATGCAAATCGGTTTAATGAACTACCGCATCATGGAAATGCTAGATTTAGGCGAGACGGATACCTTTGGTCACCCAGAGCCATCACAAGTAAATGTTAAAACCATCGAAGGTAAATGTATTCTTGTTTCTGGTCACGATTTACATGACTTAGAAAAAATCCTTCAACAAACCGAAGGTAAAGGCATCAACGTTTACACGAACGGTGAAATGCTGCCTGCTCACTCTTACCCTGAGCTAAAAAAATACCCTCACCTAGTGGGTAACTACGGCAGTGCATGGCAGAACCAGCAAAAAGAATTTGCTAACTTCCCTGGCGCAATCGTAATGACGTCTAACTGCCTATTAAACCCAAATGTGGGTCTATACGCCGATCGCCTATTCACACGTAGCATTGTTGGCTGGCCTGGCGTTGCTCACCTAGAAGGTGACGATTTCACCGCCGTTGTTGATTGTGCATTAGCGCAAGAAGGCTTCAAACATAACGAGATCGAACAAATGATCACTGTTGGGTTTGGTCGTAACGCATTAATGGCAGCAGCACCTGCCGTTATTGAGCAAGTAAAAGAAGGCAACATCAGTCACTTCTTCCTTGTTGGCGGTTGTGATGGTGACAAAGCGGAACGTAGCTACTTCACAGACTTTACCGCTCAAGCACCTGAAGATTCAGTTATCTTGACGCTTGCTTGTGGTAAATACCGTTTCAACAAAAACCAATTCGGCGATATTAATGGTATTCCGCGCTTATTGGATGTTGGTCAATGTAATGATGCTTACTCAGCGATTCAACTCGCACTTGCACTAGCAAAAGAGTTTGATTGTGGCATTAACGAACTTCCATTAACGCTGGTACTTTCTTGGTTCGAACAAAAAGCGATTGTTATTCTATTAACTCTATTCGCTCTTGGCGTAAAAGGCATTTACACAGGCCCGACAGCCCCTGCGTTCTTAACCGATAACCTACTTGCTATCATGCAAGAGAAATTCGACATGCGTAGCATTAGCAACGTAGAAGACGATTTAAAAACGATTTTAGCTGCATAATCGCTGCTTTTCGCACTTAATGAATGTATGCCTCAGTTATCTGGGGCATTTTTCGCTAATACAAATCTTAGCAATAAACTGAATAGAGAAAACCATGACACAATTTATTTGGCCGACAACCGCCGCTCAACTTCGCTGTGATAAAAAATGGCTAGAGACCGATGATACTATCAGCCTTCAACTTTCTTCAGACAATAACAACACGTTTGATTTTAAGCCGGGGCAATTCATTAGCGTTGGCGTTGAATTAAACGGTAAAATGGAATACCGCGCTTATTCTATTAGCTCTGTTCCACAACAAGACTTTCTACAACTCACGATTAAACGAGTTGAAGGCGGCAAAGTGTCTAATTACCTGATTGATGAATTTAATGAAGGTGATAGCCTCTCTGTATTAGCACCGACAGGACCATTCAATTCTGTTGATTGTTCCGCTAAACCTAAAATTGCATTATTGAGTGCAGGTTGTGGTATTACTCCAGTCATGTCGATGGCACGAACTTGGTTAGCAAATAAAACCAACGTAGACATCACGTTTATTCATATGGCGAGATCACCAGAACACACGATTTATTTTGATGAATTGCAATATCTAAACCAACACCATGACAATTTTTCTCTACAACTTCTTTTGAAAGAGCCCCAATACACCGATTTCCCTCAAGGCCGATTAGATCAAAAATGGTTAACCACACTGTGCCCAGACCTAACAGAAAGAACCGTCTTTTTGTGTGGCCCAATGAATTTTATGCAAGACATGAAAACCTATGTTGAAGCGATTGGATTGGACATGGCGCATTTCTTTCAAGAAAGCTTTACGCCTATAGAACCAGAAACCAACGACAGTGCCGATGCATCAGGCGTGGTTCAGTTTGAAGTACCCGCTTTTGGCGTTTCAAAAGAAATCGATAAAGGCGCAACACTAGCAGACGTATTAGAAGACAGTGGCGTACCTATTATTATTGCGTGTCGTAGCGGCATCTGTGGTTCATGCAAGTGTAAAGTCACAAAAGGCGAAGTAAGCCGAACCAGTACAGAAACGCTAACCGAAGAAGAACTAGCACAAGGCTATACACTCGCTTGCTCAAGCCAAGTGCAATCGGATGTTGAAGTCAGTTTAGTGTAAGTTACTCGATCTACAACAAATCTAAAAAAGCCGATGAATAACTACTTTTATAAGGTAAATCAATCATCGGCTTTTTGTTTACTTGTTTCTTATTCTGAGAGTAGACAACACTAATCAAAATCACCATATAACGTTAACGGATCAATTGGCATTGCTATTGGCTGCCAACGATCCGTAAAGGTGTATTTCGCGTAAAACAATAGATGGTTTGGTTCATAAAAATCGGAACGCTGAACATCAACTGAAGCCCCTAAATACCAACGTTTACTGATACGCTGCTCTGCGGCGGCTTGTAAGGAAAATCCAAAACCACCACCTTGAGTTGAATCAGCCGTTGATAATCCGTATGGCGCATCTTCTGTTGTCCAAGAATTAGACACTGAACCACTGACGAGATACGAGAACCCATCATTTAAACGCTCATAATAGTTCACCGGAATTGAGGCTGAGAAGTATTGTTGCGGACTATAGTAACCTCCGTTTCCATAAGCATATTCACTCAGGTTCTTATCATAATTCAGATACATTAAGTTCAAACCAAGACTTAATCGTCGATTCTCTTCATTAATAATTTTCCAATAAGTCCCTCCCAGTAAACCGACACGAGTGTTGTCTTCAACCCCATCTCCCGTCATTTTATGCAATTGTGCACTTGCCCAATAACCAACAGAACCCCCGAGATCGTAACTTCCACCAAGGTTAATACCGGTTTTCATCACACCACCCCATTCTTTACCCTGAGGATCGTTCACTCCATTAGGCACTGTCATTCCGGCATAAGAAAGGGTACTGCTGGTTTCTGCACGTCGAGATAACGTTGCTTTCCAACCCACATCACCAAGATCACCAGATAAATTGAGACCGCCAACGATATTTTTCTGATCAAATCCGATAGGTGTGGTTCCAATATCCGCACTCCACGAATCGGCAAGCCAACCAATGCCAAAAGCGGTCCCCGTTGCTTTATCATCCATTGTTGCCGTGGCGTCATAATAATCAATATCCCCAGAATCAAGATGCACAACATCAGCGCGAAGTTGCAAATGCCCATCGTATTCAGGCATTGGGATAATCGCTTCAATCGGCACTTGTACTGATTTATTTTGACCATCTCGCGCACTGTAATCGACGCCAAAAGACACGTAGCCTTGATCACGTCCATAGACACGATCAAGATCAGATTTTACGTTTCGAGTAAGCCAGTTATCATCTGCATTATAATATAGCTCACGCAAGCTCTCTTCTTTCGGAGCCTCGTTTGGTTTCGGTTCAATACCCAGTGCATCGTCGTCTGTAAATTCAGCGATGGTTGAATCATTTTGAGGATTAATCGCGTCTTCAATTAACGCATAATGCGCCATGTGTTTAGCAAGCGTCCAATTCTTCTCTTTCATCGCTATCGCCATGCCATCGCGATAATCAATGGCATCACTGTCTTGTTTTTCTTTCAGATCATTAACCAAGATAATCGATTCAGATTCGTAACCGTACTCCGTTAATATAACCGCTAACTCCATGCTTTGTCGGCTGCTAAGCTCTTGCTTTTCAGTGAATAAATACAACGCCAACTGTTGGGCTTGTTTGTCTTTACCCAGCGCTTGTTGTGTTCTTAACAAACCAAGTAACGCACCGTATTGATATTGTGTATTTAACTGACTTGCCGATGAGTAATACGCTTCTGCCTCTTCATACTCTTCACTTCTAAACGCATATTCAGCAAACAACACATCACGACGAATCTTTTGATCAATGGAGAGACCCGTATTCGCGTGCTTCTCTTCTAAATGCGATTTCCACTCTTTAAACTGTTCATTTTCTTCAAGCTCAAACAACAATCCGCCATAGCGTAATTGTGTCTCCATATTCCATTCTTCTGTTGGCGTAATGTGCTGTAATTCAGCTCTGGCGTGATCAATAAATCCAAGTTGAAATTGAACGTCAATGAGTGACAGCATCGCATCAGGGTTTGAAGCGTATTTGGTTTTTAAACGATCAATCTCTTTTTCTGCGGCAATAGGATCACGCTTCGCAAGAATATACAGCGCACCAAATGTTTGGTTTTGCTCTAATCTATTCAGGTTTGAAACCATGGCATCACTGCGGTTACTTTCCGATATTGCAGTTAACTGCGCAATCGCGTCTGATGTTTTGCCATATCGAGCCAAATATAACGCATACGCGAATGACATCTCTGCCGTCGCCTCTTTTGACCACGTTAGCATCTGCTTATCTGCACGTTCTGTTTGCCCAGTTAAGCGTAAAGAATCCGCCACTTCACTTCGCTGCCAAGGTGATGCTGGAGGATCAGACACTAGCTGTTCTAAAATCACGTTTGCTTGATCAATATCACCGTTATTCATTGCGATGGTTAATGTTGACATTAGCAATGAGATTTCAATTTCATGAAAGCGTTCAGCAAGTACTCTCTGAGCACCAGAAGATAATTGATGCCCTTTCTCTACTGCTTTTTCTTCTCCATAGGACGATATTTGCAGGTTAAACCACCCTCTTAATGCCGTTTCATCTACTCTATTTTTACTCAGTGCGATGTTGTAATAACGTAATGCTTGCGTTTCATCTTTTTGAACCAAAGCCAATTCCGCCAAATAATTGTACGCATACGGATCATCTGGTTCATGCTTTATGGCTTGATGGTACTTTCGGTTTGCCCCATCAAAATCGCCTCTTTTCATCATCTTCTCACCGCGATCTAAATAAGACCAATAGCTTGAGGAGTTAATGTAGCCATTCCATTTATCGACATTTCGCAGATCTCTGTCGTATTTTTTTGCTTTTTTAAAATACGATAACGCGACTTCTTGTTGCCCTAATCGTAAATACACCAAGCCTAATCCACCAAGAATTTCAGGATCATTAGGACGTGCTTTTAATGCGATAAGTAATTGTTGTTGAGCCGTAAGAATATGACCAGATTCGAATTCTTTTAACCCGTTCAACTTAGCGAGGTATTTAGGATCTTTTCGTAGTTCTTGTTCTTTCTCAAAACGTTTATTTGCATCTAATAACGCTTTTCGATATGTCATGTTTGATGGGTAATAACTCGAAAGCACCGCGTATTGCTGTACAACGTTTTTAGTTATATACGTCTCATTTAAACGAGAAAGCCACAATGACGCTGCACTGCCACTCACTGATGGCTCTAAAGAAAGACGTTGTAATAATCGCATTGCCGTTGGGTTGGATGGATCGCCTTTTGAAATATGCTCTGCATAAGCCAATTGGAAATCAGGCACGCCAGGATGCTCAGCATTCAGTTTTTTGAGTCCAATCAATACTCGTCTTTCATGCCCTTTAACGCCAGATTCGATATTTAAATACGTAAGCTGTAGCTCTGGGGTTGGCATTCCATTGGGGAACAATTTTTTGAACGCTTGTAAGGCTTCTTTATTACGACCAGAACGGGATAACAAAATAATTTTCTGGTAGGCCGCTTTATTTTCACCATAAACAGACAATGCGCCTTTAAGCTGCTTTGTTGTTTTAGAATTAGGCTGGGTAGTTTCTAGTTGTTTCAAAATTCCCATCGCTTGGTCAACTTGCCCTAACTTCGCTAGGTACTGAGCTTGAAAACTCAATCCTTCGGCATTGTTTGGATCAACGGCAAACAAACGCTTTAACGTGGTTTCAGTAATATCAGGACGATGAAGTAACTGTGCATACGTAAGTTGCTTTACTAGCCACTCGGTAGATTGCACATTTGATACATCACGCTGAAACACCATTGGTTTAATGATGTCCAATTCTGATTTTGGGCTAGCGGCAATCACTGTCGATGAAAAAAAAGCCCCCATTATCGCAATGGGGAGTAAACGAGTTACCTTATTAAAAGAAAAGCGTTCTATTGACATACGTGAGTCCAGCTAGGCGTAACACTGCCATCAGTATCAAATTGATAAAGCCCTTCATACCAACCTAATCCAAATAAGGTCAACACACTGTTGTAATAACTGTCACTCTCAATGCTTGGTAGAGATGCTTCAATATCTTCAGCGTATTCGTCAGCGGTTTTAATGGAATCCACCGCACTCAATAATGGAAGAATCGCGGCATTAATGCCTATACCGCCACGATTTTTCGCTCTCCCTGTGCGTGTATTTATCATTTCAGGCATCCCTTTGCCTTTTTCTAACTCAAGCACAACGGGCTGCATTTTATTTAAAATAGTCGCTTTATTTTCATCACTGTTTGGCAGCATCCCAGCCCATAGATAGGTACGAATGGCGTTATAGCTTCCCATTGCTTTTGTTTGCTTGTCGTTTTGAAATGTAGTCTTGTTCCATTCAACCCAATCAGGGCTAGAGCCTTTAGGCATCGTGTCTTTAATCACTCGCGCACTTGATTGATACAGTTCTTCCCACTGGTATTCAGGGAATAACGTATCCATACGAGTAAGCAGCTGTAATGGAACATAACTTGGGTTCAAACGGACATGATTGTCACCTAAAACAAACCCCTGCTTACCCGGAAGCAACACAGTACCAAGCCCTGATACTGTAATGGTTTCTTCGCGAAGAATGCGGCTCGCAAGTAAGTGTCCTAACGACTGATAATAGAAATTGTCCCATAATCGGCCCGCTTCCATTAAGCTATAAGCTATCCACAGATCAGAATCCGAGGCAGAGTTTGAATCCAATATCCCTTGATTCCCGTTAGGCAGCGTTCCCCATAACCACGCAGGAAGTTGACCCGTCAGATCCCCATCCGCTAAGTTCTTTTCTGTCCAATGCAATAACGCGTTAAACGTCGGTTCATCGTTCGCAATTAAAGCAAAAAATAACCCATAAGATTGGCCTTCTGATGTTGTGATTGAGCGAGGATCGCTATTATCAATCACTCTGCCATTCTTAATGTAATTCTGTTTAAAACTCTGCCACATTGGCCATTGGCACTGGTTATGTTTTGTCATCACGACTTGAGAAGCCACACGAGGCGATATATTCACCTTTTGAGCCATAACGGCTGAAGAACACAACAATGAACCAACCAATATACTGACTAACGTTAGTTGCGTTTTCATAGGTCATCCTCTTCTGGGTTTAAACGGCGCTGTGCAATATGACGAAGCACTCGGAATAAAATAATTGTCATCATTACCACGAGTAACGTAGCAAAAAAGGCAATAAGCAGTGGGTATTTAGAGAAGTGATACCAAATCAATTGCGATATCGGTAACTCTCCCACGTAGTAATGCTTACCGACATTAAAGCTCGCCACTTCACCATCACGTAGCGTAATCACTGAGCCAAACATAGCAGACACTTTACCGCTGTCATTTAAGGCTTTATTAATTAACGCGAACGACTCTGGGGTTTCAGCCAATAAGCTCACCATGGTGCGTTGTGAAGAATAAGGCGATTCAACACTGGTGATGGCGGCAAAATCCCCCGTTGTACTAATACTGATAGCGTCGGCAACGTTTTGGTTATCACTGCCCGGGTCAACCCAATTTTTTCCGCGTTGCGCTTCGTTTTTACTTGGTAAATTAAGCACACGATCAGACGACATTAATTGGATATGCTCGATGTCTTTCTTATCGACAGAAGCCAACTCTGGCATCACACCAATGGTAAGAATGTCTTTATCTTCCAGTGTTTCTTTGTCCCACTCGTCCGTTAACGTAACATTCAATACTGGGTAACCCGAGTTCGCACCAAACACTCCCATCATGTTAACGAAGGTTTGGATCTCTTCATTTGATGGATCCGTCGGAATAACCACCACCGTCTCAGATAAATCGGCCATTCTTGTGAATGGGTAACCTGAGTTAGCAAACGCACGCATGTTTGGCATTTCAATGTAATGAGAAAAACCTGAGAAATCGATGGTCGAGTTCTCACCAATCACCGCGTAGTTTTTACTTGGTTGCATGGTTTGGCATTGGTCTTTTCCACCAACTGATGACGCAAAACCAAACTCAAATTTGACTTCATTATTACTGCCCACTTGGAAAGCAGGAATACGAACCACATCGCCGCCGCCCAGTAAGTCATCATCTAATAATGGCAAGCGCAGACGCGTATTGTTATTCGACTCACCAGTGGTGTTTAAATTGAACGCTTTGACGAATTGGTTGTTCACGCTCAAGCTCATGCGAGAGCCAGAGTTATCCATCAACGGTGGCGTATAACGATAATTCAAATCAAATGGAATACCGCGACTTTGCCAAGTAAACAAATCAGGTGGCAAACGGAAGTGCACAGAAATCGGCGGTGGATTCTGTCCCTCTACTTGCAACGACGCGCCTTCCTTCAACAAATCAGATAAAGCGACAGCTCTGTCTGTGTTTATCCAGTTTGGTGCATCATAAGGTTTGCGAGGAACAAGTTGCTCGGCGTTATTGATTTTGGCTGATGGTCCCGTAAATAAGTGTTGCCCTAACGACAATCCTTTTACTGCGGTCACAAGATCGTTACTATCACGACCAATCACAAGCAACAGTTTTACGTACGGATCCGTTGGGTGAGAGATCATTTGAATGCGAGGTCCATCGGCATCCGGGAAATCACGCAGAAAATCAGGTTTGCTGTCGTTCGTAATAAAGACAATGGCATCACGAGTAGGCAGTTGATTATCAACAACCGGAAAGTTTGAACCACGCCATTCTGACAATGCACCAAAATACGATGAGGCAATACCTGCGGCTTTTATTTCATTGATATCGAGATCATCACCAAAGACCATTGGTAATGTTAAATCACTCATGTCTCTTGAATCAAAAAACGGCGCGGGTAATAAACTTAAATCATTATTGATCTTCGTTTTTTGTGTCGACATCGTAATCGAACTTTGTGAGCTAATTTCTGCCCAAATACTGCTGTCATTAGGGTTGCTGCATGACATCGATGCATTACCCACTAACTCAAATTTAAGTTGGTTATAATCGGTAAATAAACGAGGGTCTAAGTTCAAATCAATCGCTGACGATTTTCCCTGCATCCCATTATTGATGGCAACAACACCAGCCAGCTCGTTGTTAAAATACACCTTAATATGAGAAACCAACGACAATAATGCCGGCGATGGGGTTAATTCAAAATGCAGTGATGCCTGTGAAACCACTTCATCTAAACGAGAACCAAAGCCAATATAAGCGGTACTTTCGCTGCCTTGTAATTGAATCGATTGCCCATAACCAAGATCGCTAAAACTGAATGTCTTCTTGGTAATGGTTGGCGATACCATTGCGGTCACCATTTCGCCATTCATTGCTTGTGCCGAACGGTTCTCGTTTGCCATAGAAGGCGTCGCCGCACTCGTATTCAAACTGACCAAGCCTATCGCCATTGCTATGACGTTTATTTTAGTTTTCATCCACATAACTTTGCACTCTGAAGGTTGACTTTTTTTGGTTTAAACGTGAGCAAAAACTCACTTATTATTGTTATAAATTGAGCGATAACTCTCACCCCTTTTGGGCTGTAAGCGATTGTATTTCTGTAGCCTTTTGCACCAATTTTAAATACGCTAAGCATACTCATTAAAGGCTTGTCGCTTTGGTAACTGTTTTGCCATTTCGTCCATACATCGGCACGTGCAAACGTACATTGCACGTAGTCAATATTCTGTTGTTTTGTAAATGGTTCGAGTTGCAAACCTAATGCCTTACCTCTGCTGTAAGTCACTTTTGCAGGGAAAACAAAATGATGTTCTCCTCGTTGTAAAATAATGTCTAACTTGTGCCCATAGAACAGCTCAACGGACGTTGGCAACTCCACTCTTAAACCACCCAATGAGAAATCTTTAATATCACAACGTACTTTGTGTCCTGACGGTAAATGAATCGACATGGGTATGTTCACCACCACACGATGATCCTTTCTCACTTGTTTTGATTCTTCAGCCACCGCGACCGCACCGCCAAGAATAAGTAAGTTGTAAAATACCCACAGTAAATTCACGACCACACTGCCGAGTTCATCGTCTGGCCCCCATCCTAAACGGTACAAACCAAAACCAATGCCAAGAACATTGAGAATAACCAATAGCCAATAAGGCTTAGAGATCGTCCAATCGTAATGAGTATCTTCAATTAGTCCCCCTTTTGCAGTCACGTTAAATGTCCCTTTATGAGGAGCAAATAAAGCCACCGTAGTGGGTCTTGCGATATACCAAGACAATACGGTTTCATACACTTCGCCCCAGAATGAATAACGATATTCTCCCTGCATACGGGAGTTCGTCATACTGGCGTGAACCATGTGGGGCAATACATACAAAATAATCGCAAGGGCAGGCGCATAGATGATGTAAGTATGTAAAAGCAAAAATACGAGAGGAGAAAGCAAGAAGATGATCCGAGGGATCCCCGATAAAAAGTGCAACATCGCATTGGCATAACATAAGCGTTGTTGCCATTTTAACCCTTTACCTAATAATGGATTATCCACACGAAATATTTGAGCCATGCCTCGGGCCCAACGAATACGTTGACCGATATGAGCCGATAACGTTTCGGTTGCAAGCCCCGCAGACAATGGCTTTCTTAAATACGCAGAACGATAACCTAAACGGTGCATTCTTAACGACGTATGTGCATCTTCTGTTACCGTTTCAACCGCGATACCACCGACTTCTTCTAATGGTTCACGACGTAATACGGCACACGACCCACAGAAAAATGACGCATCCCATAAATCATTACCGTCTTGAATTAAGCCATAAAACAAACTGCCTTCATTCGGTACATCCCCAAAATTAGATAAGTTTCTCTCAAATGGATCCGGAGAGAAAAAGTGGTGAGGCGTTTGAATTAACCCCAATTTTTCATCGTTTAAAAACCAGCCCATCGTCATTTGGAAAAAAGCACGAGTTGGTATGTGGTCACAATCAAAAATGGCAACGTATTCACTTGAAGTCTGTTTTAATGCGTAATTAATATTACCGGCTTTCGCGTGTTCATTGGTTGGTCGACGGATATACCCCACCCCAATTTCTTCAGCAAATTCTTTAAATGACTCTCTTTTACCATCATCTAAAATGAAGATATTCAGTTTTTCTTTCGGCCAATCAATGCCTAATGCCGAATAAACCGTGGCTCTAACCACATCAAGGTCTTCGTTATATGTTGGGATCATCATATCAATCGTTGGCCACGTTGATTGGTCCGTAGGCAATGACACTGGCTGACGATTTAACGGCCAAATATTTTGAAAATACCCAAGAATAAGAACGATCCACGCGTAGGTTTCAGCCATTAACAGCACACAGCCTAAAAACAGAGCAAAGGGATCATCCCAGTTTAAAGAAGACGTATAGCGCCACCATATATAACGACAAGACACGGTTACCGATAAGGTAATTAATAAGATGGTAGGAAAACGACCTGGCATGCGTCTAAACATCATACCCAGTGACCATAAGGCAACCAGAAAGAACGCTTGAGCCGTTAAGCTAAAAGGAATGGTGAAACACAATATCGCAAGAACACAAACAACAAAACCAATAGCGACATTTAAAACACGAGTTGATAACGACGGCTTTTTTAATCTCTTTTCTTTAGAGACAATCGCATGGCGGCTTGAATAACTCTCTAACCAACTCACAACAAACGTCAATCCTTTGAGCGGTAAATAGAAGAGACGTCCTATTTGTTTCCACACCATACCGATCCCTTGTGTAAGAGAAATGGTTCCCGTCAATTTTTTAGGTTGTACGATTAAAAACCACACCGTCTGAATCGACATACGCAAAGGATCAAAAAGTTTGATGTGTGAAAAATCAATTTGCGGGTATAAAAAGTGAGGTAGCTTCCAGCTGTCTATTCCTGCTATTTTCGATTTTAAAAAGCAAAAACACACAACAAACCACACAGACAGAATAAACTGACTCGCATAAGAAGGCGCTTTATCTTGAGTATAGAAATGCAACTGTTTACGAAATTGAATCATAAATATAGGTTGGAAAAACAGAGATAGCCAGCCAAACATAGTGTTATATACCTTCCATGGTTTTCGCGGAAAAATGAGTTAGAAGCCAAAACGCAAGTTCATTAAACCCCTGAGATATCTGACTGTGTGGCGCATAATCAATCACATTACTTAATTGCGAACAGGCATCTGGAATGGATGTATCGTGATGCAATAACATGGGTAAACACTGCTCAGCAAGTTCTTGTTTAAATACTAAAGAAAGATCAACACTGTTCTCACTAAGCGGCTGATAACCATTAATTAAGAAGTAAGGGTGATGACGTTGATTGAAGCATTGGAAAAAAGCACTTTGCTGAGAGTAAGTATAATTTTGAATATCGGCATTAATCACACACAGCACCATATCGGCACTATCAAGCAACGCGGTATAGCGATGGTGAAGCTCATTAACACTTGGCAATAAAATCAATTGCCATTCATCCGCAACCTCTGGTTGACTCGGAAAAACATCAAGCAAGCCATGAGGTAACTCAGTCAATCTTTGTGTCACGCTATCAATTTCATCCACCGTTAATGCCCCATAAGGAACAAAAGGCAGTTCACCACGACTTATATAAGCCGCATTTTTCCATGACTCTCCAGAAAGCCATCTCTTCGCCCATCCATCAGTGGTCGATAAATCTAACGCAAAATGCAGACGCATTAAATTTTCAGGACGCATATCAATCACATGAGCACATTGTTCAAGTGCCACTACCGATTGAATTAAATTTGCCGCGACGGTTGTTGCACCAACACCACCACGTAGACCCGTGATAATTATTCTTTTCATTACGCTGACACTTTGTTATGAATAGAATTATCATTAAAATCGGGGGTTAAATAATTTTTATTGTTTTGAATTTTATTATTTTTTCCAATATGACTCTTGGACAGTAACTCTAATGCATTCCATGATTTTTTTATTTCTCTATAACGTTCTTCTTCACTTAACTCATTGTATGAACGCTCTTTTGTATCAAAGGCTGAAAATAAAACCGTTATATCCTGACTAAAGGGCTTAGCCATAAAGTAGTATCCTTGATTAGTGATGTAATAGCATTTAACGAACAATTAATTCTATTACATTAACGTACGAATATAATACTCACTAAACGTCTCGTATATGAGATTTGAATATAAATAGATAGACTTATAAATTTAAGATTAAATACATATTAAAAAAAAGAATATAAACTAATTTTCTCAACACAAGATATGACATTATATTAGTACAATATTGTATTTATTTTGTTATAAAATCATCTTAACGGTATATTATACTACGATTGTAATCTGAGTGAGAAATCATGATAACAAACAGCTATCCACTTGAAAATAAAGATAAAAAACTAAAATCAAGTGTCTATACAACTACATTTAGCACTAGGGCTCCTATCTTAAATCATGTATCAACGTTAATAAAAAAAGAAAATACTCATACGTTTATATGTGCATCCTCACTCAATTCATTCACTAGCTCATTAAAAGAGTCTGACGTATTCACTTTTAAACATAATTTAAATACAGATTGTAAAAACATATTTTTCAATAAGAATAAAGGCTCTAATTCACTGAATCATGTATATAACGATATAAAAGAATTACATATAAAAAAGAACACATCAGTAATAATCATTATCCCTGATAGCATGTTGGCAACAAATTTGAAACATAAGGCCGTTGTATTTTTTGAACAACTGAAACAATTCGCTATAGACAACAAGCTCACTATCAATTTATTAATATATGGCCGAGACATTCATTTAATAAAAAAACTACTCAGTCAACGCCCTGATTTATGTGTCGGTTATTCAACCTTACAAAACATAGATAAAAACACCTATTTGTATCACGTTTATTATTGGGGATTGGACTCCGGAATGAAAAGCGAGAGTGAAACTTACCTTACCCTCAGTAATGAAAATTCACTCGTTGTACAGTCAAAAATAAATACAGATCAACCAACAACACTTCTTAATATAGATGATGAGAGTGCCATTTATATTTCAAAAACAGCCATTGAGAACAATCAAAAAATAGTCGACACCATGATATGTTCTCCAACAAATGAAGAGTTGGATCGACACTTAAGTGGCGTGTCTCGAGCAACCATCGTATTTAGCTGCTCAAAACAAGACGAAGTTCGCCAGTTAGGTGTCAGGATCTATCTGTTACGTAAACGCTTTGGCCAAAATATAAAAATTATCGTAAGAGAAATGCATTCCTGCTTACGCTATTCCGATGAGATGTACTTACTGCAATCTGGCATCAACCTTATTGTTCACTTTGGGACTCGATTCTCAAGCATGCTTAGCTCCATTGAGATCTTACGCGGCCAAGTATTGACTCGCCCACTTCCAAGTACCACAGAAGAGCTGCTTAATTTCAGTTTTCAAACCACAGAAATAAAAGGCTACATTAACAATGACGCTTTTATAAACTATACCAGAGAGCTTCTTAAGCACTTCGATGTGGCTCAAACTGAATTTGCATTGATTAAATTAGAGATCCTTCCCAATATTAAACCTCACTCTTATTTGAGCATGTGCAACATACAAAGAGAGGGAGATGTAATGACCTTATGCCACGATGCCATTTATCTTTTCTTGCAAGGGGTGCGCATGAGTGATCTCCCTATCGCATTGCATAATATTTTTACATTGCCAATTCGAGATATTTTCTCAAGCCAAACCAGTTTTACCACATCAGGAAGAGTGGAGCATGAATTGCCGAATATACTTGAACACCGCGTCAGTATTGATGATGAGTTAACTCCCACCGATAACGCCCCTTACACCTCGTCGGCTTCATCAGCACAACTTATTCTTGCGCAGCATAAACCGTTGGAGTTTTAACACGATGAATATTGAAGACTTTATACTCACCGCTCTGTTCAGCGGTCTTTCTGGTTTACTTATTGGCTATTTTTTACGAGATATCGCGACAGCAGTATGGCGCTTATATACCACGTACATCCGAAAGCCAAAACACTTAGTTAAATATCACTTTGAAGATAATGGAAGTTCAGATAAATGAAAACAAACGCATCGCAACACCCTCTTTATGGCCTTGGCTGGTGGAATATTTATTTCATCATTAAGATAGGCTTGTTTTCACAAGACATTATCAGCTTTCACCCGCTAGAGAACTTCGCACTCGTTGCCTTTTTACTTATTCCATTAACCCCTAAAGCACTAAAGGTAATGCGCCAATGCATCGCGATTCCTGCTGGATTATGGTTACTGCACTTTGACTCTTTTCTCCCCCCTTTAGACCGCTTATGGAGCCAGATGGGGCAGCTATTGCAGTTTAACCTTAGCTATCTTATCGAGTTATCAGGTCGTTTTATCTCTACACAGGCATTACTTGGTTTCTTTGTATTACTCTTTGCGTACTACTTTTTAAATCAAGTGTTCCGCATCTCTGTCTTTGTGGTTCTTGCTCTAATTTATATGAGTCTGCCTCAACATTTTTTTGCTGATCAACAAGAAATCCCCCTTGCCGCCCAGCAACCGGTCATTACACAAGTAACGACACCTTCGCTATCCAACAACGATGAAAGTGGTCCTGTGAATGACGCCGTATTAAACCAAGCCAAAGAGCGGTTCTTTAAAAATGAAGCACAACGTAAAGTGACGTTTCCAACCACTGCACCCTCCGCTAAGTTTGATCTTCTTTTCTTAAGTATTTGTTCTGTCGCTTGGGATGACATTGAAATTGCCGGATTAGAGAATCACCCTTTGTTTAAAGAGTTTGATGTGATGTTTGATAATTTCAGTGCTGCAACCTCTTACAGTGGCCCTGCCGTTATTCGTTTATTGAGAGCCAGTTGTGGACAAGAAACACACCAAGAGCTATTTTCTCCGCCATCCTCTAAACAATGTTTCTTATTTGATGATCTTGCAAAACTAGGTTACCAAGAAAACCTATTGTTAAACCACGATGGTAAATTTGATGACTTCTTAGGGTTGCTTGAAGAAGATGGCGATTTAAAAGCCCCATTAATGTCACAAGCAGGATTAGTTCAATATCAATCCGCGTTCGATGGCTCACCAATATACCGAGACAAAGATGTCCTTAATCGCTGGTTAGGAGAACGAGAAAACGCAGAAGGTGGATCGACTGTCGCGCTTTATAACACCATTTCATTGCATGATGGCAATCGTATTATTAAGGCAAGTGGCAAAGTTGGATTAGTGAGCTACAAACTTCGATTGAAAAACCTACTTGATGATTTATACGGTTTCTTCCAAACACTTAAAGCCTCAAAACGAAATGTAGTTGTTATGCTTGTACCAGAACATGGCGCAGGGATGCGTGGTGATAAAATGCAAATAGCGGGTATGCGTGAAATTCCATCATCAACGATTGTTCACACCCCAGTAGGAATGAAGATCTTTGGCGAGAACATTACTCGCACAGGAGAGACGGTTCACATTAATGCCACATCGAGTTATCTCGCCGTATCAACATTGGTGAGTCGAATTTTAGAGCAGGATATTTACAGCAAGACAACGTTTGATCCAAAAGCCTTAACTCAGGGGCTACCAAAAACAAAAATGGTGGCACAGAACTCTGGCACAACAGTAATGGAATACAACAACAAACCTTACGTGTCTCTTGATGGCACAACATGGTCTGAATACCCAACAAGGTAAACCATTAAAAAGCCCATGCTCTCAATACTTTTCAGTGGAGACATGGGCTTTTTTTATTGATGTTTTTTAATGTTATTAATTACACCAACAGCGCGCTATTTACTTTAATGATCAGCTTCTTCACTGCCGCTGGCTTATCGTCAACCGCGACTAATGGGCGATGTGGTTGTTTAGGGTTAAAGATAATAAACTCTCCCGCCTCTAACGTTACAAATTGCTCATCTTTCACATCATTACTAAAAGCAATATCTTTCTCTTTTAAGAAGTCATCTTCAATCGACAATAATGGATGTTCGCTGTAGCCAAAGGTTTCAGATCCTTCCAATATCAACTGCACATCAAGGTACTTATGGTGGATTTCTGATCGACGATTTTCTTTCAGCTCTGTTTTATCATTCACAATAAAATACACAGATTCATCATAAGGCAATGGATAATTACCTGTTTCAACCTTCTCTGCCGTCTTCGCTTTCACGTATTGAATAATTTCAATAATAACAGGATGCAACGCTGTACCTTGAATATCGTCATTCCACTTTCCTTTAAACACGGTAACCCCTTAATATACTGAAAAATAAATAATTTATCTGCCTCAATGTTGTCTACATTTTGCTACTCTCTTCCTTTAATGTCTATGATCTATTCCATTTATCCCTCACTTACCTACCCATAATTTCTCATCTCACACGGCATTCTTACCCTTGATTAATATTAAGATGCCCATTCATCACCAATCCATTTGTTATACATTCACCATTAAGAAATAAACGCAAGATAACATTAATTATTCATATGGATGTGTTTAGCTGATAAAAGGGTTAACCATGAAATCAAGCAAACTGACATTCTTAGATAGAAAAATAATTACGTTACTTCAGGCAAGGGGTTTTATTAAAAACGAAGCGCTCAATTTATTGTCTTGTGAAGTCTATAATTTAAGCTACCGAGATCGCTCACAGATCCGAGAAGAACGTAAGCATTTTGGCGAGAAACACATGGATAAAACCATCCACAATATCATTGATATAAAAAGAGAAAATTACCTTTTAGCCTTGCTGAAACAAACCAATAATGTCATTGCAGGACAAACAGTAAATGAATGGCTTGCTTGTTAATTCATTTACTCCAAGAATTTAGGGTATTAATTAATTTTTAATAACTACTCAACTAGCCCAAGATGAGCCCTAAATATTAGGCCTATTTTTAATTAAATAGGCTTTTTTCATAGTAAAAAAAGAGAACCCCCTTCTAAATCAGTCTTTGATCATTCATCAACTCCAATCCCCTCTAGTTTCAAGCTTAATCCTTCTTTATAATCCTCTTTATTTGTTCGAGAAATAAGACAGTTATGGCAAAACAAAACGCAATTTACCTCGTTCGAGTGCATACAGCAAAAATGCTGATTGACCACGCGATGAAGCATTATGGCTTAGCCGTCACTGATTTTAATATGCCACCGAGTTTATTTAACTACGAACTGAAATTAATGCCACTTCGAGATCTTGAAACCTTACTGTGTAAGATAGAAAATTTAACTCAAGATCCGACCTACACCGCTAAATTAACTCAGTCAAACAGCCTGAAACAGTTTGGTCCTTTTGTGCAATTATTAGCAAGCTCAACCAATTTAGGTATGGCAATAAAACGCATGAACACCATTCATAATGCACTGCAATCGGGAGTTCAAGTAAACATGCTGTTGAGCGGTTCGATCGTTAAATGGCGAATATTAACACCGACTCTTCTCCCTCAAGCTCGCATCCATGAAAGCATTTTGGCGGCAGGCTCTTTCTTACGTTTACTCAAACTGTTTCATGGAGACGATTACCAACCTATTGCTATTCATCTAGCAGGAACCCCAATAGGAAAACACGGTGAAATTGAAGCCATTTTTAATTGCCCTATCACATGGAACAGCCCAAATACTCAAGTTTGGTTTCCAGTAAAAGACATTACTTGTCCACGACGTTTCACACTACCAACACCACAAGTAAAAGCCTTTACGGTAGAACAAGCAATGAGTTATATGCTTATTCCTCAACCTCAAGACCTTATAAAAGTGGTTTTTGAGCTCACAAAATACGCTCTTTTCTTTGGTTACCCAACACTTGAGTTCGTTGCCGATAAAGTCGGTATGAAACCACTCACTCTACAACGTCGATTACAAGAGCAAAGCATTTCGTTTACCAATGTTGTTCAGCACAGCGTATGCGATGAAGCCATTACATTAATGACCTCGCCACTTAGCATGGAAGAAATATCACAACGGGTTGGTTATAAAAATGTTGCTTCATTTTCAGTCGCGTTTAAACGACTCTATGGAGTCACTCCTCAGCATTACCGCAAAGAAAACCTTTAACGGTTAAGTTCAATAAAAATTTCAATACATCATTTATAATCAATTATTGATATAAACAAACACAAACCATCGTGTCTTCACATAATAAAACACATGCTGTGCGTTCATTATTATTTGAGGTTAGTCATTTATGAGTTTAGTCAGTATGCCTTTTGTTGGATCAGGTCAGGATCTGGGGCTACATGTTATTGCAAGCGTCGTCATGCTAGGAAGCATCATCGCTCTCGCTTATGGTTTCTGGAAACTTCATGAATTACCAATCAATAAAGCACACAGTAAACAACATCAACAAATAGGGTTAATTACCGCTCTCACCTGGATAGGTTTTGTCTGGCATTGGGTCTGGGTATTAGCCGTAATTTGTGCGTTTGTTGATGCAGAAAAAGCCTTAATCAAAATCCGAGATATTTGGCGTCAACCAACAACACCCGCGACTAAAAATGCCGAGACTCAACCTACTCAAGAGGAGAGCCATAATGCTTGAGGGATTAGCCGTATGGGCACTGTTTATTTATTTGCTTCGAATGATAGGTATGCCTTGGAATAAATTTACTCAAAGTTTTGCTTATATTGGTGGCGGCTCATGGTTGTTATTTGTATGGGCTGGTTTATTAAACTATACACCAATGGATTTATCTGGTGGTTCCGTCGTCCAATCTCCTCACATTCAATTACGACCGGCAAGTACCCAGATTAAAGGCACAGTCAAAACCATTTATATCAAACCAAATCAAGAAGTAAAGAAAGGCCAATTGGTGTATGAACTGGATGACAAGCTTTATCAAATTGCGCTTAATAAGGCGAATGTGTCACAAGAAGCGAGTGAAGTCGGTCTTGATGTCGCCAAACAAAATGTAAAACTCGCACACCAAGCAATTTCAGCATCTGAGAGTGACATTGTCGTAAGTCAAAAACAAATCGAATCTAAAAACCAAGATTTAAAATACAAACAAATCACGCTAAAACGCTACGTAGACCAAAATCGTAAAGTAAAAAATACGATTACACAAAGCGCATTAGATGAACAAGGCACGTTAGTTTCTATCGGTGAAATCGATGTTGCCAGTGCCGTTGCTCAATTAGACAAAGCAAAATTAGCAAACGAAAAAGCGATTTTGGATTTAGACAATGCAAAATTCGGTGTAAAAGCCAAAGAAAGTGAATTGGCTAATGCGAAAGAAAACGTCACTCAAGCACAATGGAATTTAGACAATACGAAGATCTACGCGCCTGCTGATGGCTATGTGACCAACTTCATTCTTCGTGAAGGTCAATATGTCGGCACTGTGCCTCGTATGCAAATGTACACCAATGAAAAATATGTATTAATGCGAGTTAACCACCAAGCTATTCGTAATGTCAAAGTGGGTCGCCCTGCTGAATTTTCAAGTGCGGTTTACCCTGGTAAAGTATTCATCGCGGAAGTAGAAGGTATTGTCGAAGCGACAGGAGAAGCACAAGCAAACCTGTTAGGTAGAGAAACCAATGTTCGTCAAACCACAGGATTAAACGTCAATAACAAGCACCATTTTGTTCGTTTGAAACTTGAAGAAGGCGAAGGTTATGATATTCCTGTTGGATCGGTTGGCTTAGCGTGGATCTCTGGAGAGAAGCCCGTTGGATTTATGGCTTTCTTAGATGTTATTCGAGGCATTATTATTCGAATGAAATCACAAATTTACTTCTTTTATTCATTGTAGACTTCTCCCCTTTATGCCTTGTGGTTTATCTCTCTAAAATCACGAGGCTTTTTATTCTTAATAAAAGGCCAACCGGCTAAAAATGACGGTTGGCCTTTTTTATTTTATGTCACTAATTAACCGTTGTTGTGACTGGTTCTTCAATCTTATCGTCCACCGCTTTCACAAGCAGTAAGCCAACAGAGAAGACAATTAAACCACAGAATACAAACACCATACGGCCCCATAGTGGGTTTGGTAATGTAAACATAGCCATCACCCCCACACCAGCGACTGCGATTAATGAACCAAGCATGCGACGTTGTTTATTATCTAATATTTTCTGCTCTGCACTCTCTGAAACCAATGGTGTAGCTAGGTTTTCAAAGAACTTATCTACGTCTTTTTCGCGATGAGCCGCTAACGGCTTATAGAACAGTGTTGATAGTAAGAAGAACCCACCAGTAAATATCATATGAGCAATAAGACCGATTGCCACTTTAAGATCCGCCCACTCACGGCTAGTCAATTCGTTTAATCCAAACCAATTCTGTATCATATCTGCGGTAATAACAAAACCAACAAAGTACGATACAAAAGCACCAACGACTAATGTTCCCCAACCAGCCCAATCAGGCGTTTTGCGGATAAAGAAGCCAAGGAAAGCAGGAATGGTCATAGGGAAACCAATCAATGCACCTACATACATCATCGTATCAAACAAACTTAGCTCTTTTAATGAGTTAATAAATAACGCAACTAGAATAATCACTAAGCCAAATACAGTTGATGATATTTTTGAAACTAATACCAACTCCTTCTCAGACGCTTGAGGTCTAAGAATGATTTCATAAAAGTTCTTAACAAAAATGCCAGAGTTACGATTAAGACCTGAATCCATTGATGACATCGTTGCCGCAAACATCGCTGCAATAAGTAACCCAACCATACCAACAGGCATGTATTTCTCAACAAAGTAAAGGTAAGCAAAATCAGCCGCTTTACTTCCAGCCTCCGGATACTGTGCAGCAAGGTCAACGCCCTGACCGGCAATAAACCAACTAGGCATGAACCAAATAACGGGTCCAATAGACATTAATATACAAGCAAGTAACGCCGCTTTACGAGCATTATTAGAGTCTTTAGCTGCAAGATAACGGTACGAATTCAACATGTTATTGTTGATACTAAACTGCTTCAAGAAAATGAATACCGCCCAAATACCAAAGATACTCAGATAATTTAAGTTACCACCAGTAATAAACGAATCCGTTGGAAAGTTATGAACAATATTAGTTACACCGCCACCGTGATAAACAGCGACTACCGCACAAGTTACTGTGACTGCCATGATAATAACCATCTGCATAAAATCAGAGGCGATTACAGCCCATGACCCCCCAGTTACTGACATAACCAATACAACCAACCCTGTTAGGATAATTGTTGTTGTCATATCGAAACCAAAAATTCCAGAAGCAATAATAGCAAGTCCATTCAACCATATTCCTGCCGAGATCAGGCTGTTTGGCATCCCAGACCAAGTAAACACTTGCTCGTTTACTTTACCAAAACGCATACGAATCGCTTCTATAACCGTAACAACACGAAGTTGACGGAACTTAGGCGCAAAGTATAAGTAATTCATCAAGTAACCGAAGGCGTTAGCAATAAAAATAATTGCTACCGCAAAACCATCAGTAAACGCTTTACCTGCCGCTCCGGTAAATGTCCAAGCGCTGAATTGCGTCATAAACGCCGTTGCACCAACCATCCACCACAGCATGTTGCCGCCCCCGCGGAAGTAATCACTTGTTGTACTTGTAAATTTTCTGAACATCCAACCTATTGCTATTAAGAATAAGAAATAGACACCTACGATAAGAGTATTAAGTTCCATCTTTTTGACCTTTTTGTAATTATGTTTTTATTGACGCTGATTATAATTACCAACAAAAACATTTGTACTACAATAATTCAAAATGGTGATA
This sequence comes from Aliivibrio sp. SR45-2, assembly GCF_963890165.1. NCBI lineage: Bacteria > Pseudomonadati > Pseudomonadota > Gammaproteobacteria > Vibrionales > Vibrionaceae > Aliivibrio > Aliivibrio sp. SR45-2. The sequence goes on from NZ_CAWPRC010000146.1 coordinate 27,648, forward strand.
GGAATTGCTAATTTAATATTTATATAATCAGCCAAGTGATGCGATTCACAAAATCATAAACAAGCGTAATGACAAAATTAAAAAAAGGAGTAGATTACGGCAAAAAAACCATAAGAAACTGAAAGGAAAGTAAAAATAAAACACACCAATAAAAGATAAAAATAGGGATAAAATACAATAGAAGGAGAGTTTATCGCTTGCAAGCGAAGAGAAAACAGCAGAGACAGTAGAAAATAAATTATTTTGTAGGACAAATAAGCCCGGAAATTATAAGGATTGAGATATTAATCTTTAACGGCTTAATTGCCACTCAGACAACAAGATGAGTCATACCAAGCCTAAACAATGGACAATAAAAAGCCAAGCGCACACACTGCACGATTGGCTTTTGTATTTACATTTGATTAAAAATAAAGGTTATTCTGTAATAACTTGTTGTTCTACTTTGTCATCAACAGCTTTAACTAATAAAACCCCCACGCCACCGACAATCACGCCACATAAGATAAAGACTAAACGTCCCCACATCGGATTAGTCAGTAATGCCATAAGCATGATACCCACACCAGCAACTGCAATTAATTTACCCAACATTTGACGCTGTTTATTATCCAATATCTTTTGCTCTACTGACTCGGCGACAAGTGGAGTCGATAAGTTACCAAAGAACTTGTCTACATCTGCTTGACGCTTTTCTGTTAGCGGTTTATAGAACAATGTTGATAGCATAAAGAAGCCACCAGTTAGTGTGATATGCGCAATTAGACCAATTGCTACCTTAACATCAGACCATTCACGGCTTGTTATATCTTGCAGACCAAAGGCCGTTGATACCATCTCTGGGGTGATAATAAAACCAACCACATAAGAAACGAAACCACCAACAACAAGCGTCCCCCAACCAGCCCAATCCGGTGTTTTCTTAATAAAAAAGCCAAGGAAAGCAGGAATGGTCATTGGGAAACCAATTAAGGCACCTACGTACATCATCGTATCAAACAAGCTTAATCCTTTAAGTGAGTTGATGAATTGTGCGATTAGGATAATAGCAAAACCAAATACAGCAGAAGAGATCTTCGATACCGTCACGAGCTCTTTCTCGGATGCTTGACCCTTACGAATAATTGGCTCATAAAAGTTTTTAACGAAAATACCCGAGTTACGGTTTAAACCTGAATCCATTGAAGACATGGTTGCCGCAAACATTGCCGCCACTAAAAGACCAACCATACCAGCTGGCATGTACTTTTCTACAAAGTATAAGTAAGCGAAATCTGCCGCTTTTTTACCGGCTTCTGGGTAAGCAGCTGCCAGATCAACACCTTGACCAGCAATGAACCAAGAAGGCATAAACCAAATGAACACACCACCCATCATTAGCACACAAGCAAGCAATGCCGCTTTTTTAGCATTCTTTGAATCTTTTGCTGCAAGGTAACGATATGAATTAAGCATGTTGTTCGTAATAGAGAATTGCTTAACAAAAATGAAAAATGCCCAAATAGTAAAGATACTTAGGTAGTTGATGTTGTTACCCCAAAGGAACGAACCGCCTTCTTGTACAGGGAAGTTATTTATAATTTCACCAACACCACCGGCTTGAACGACAGCAACAACAGCACATGTTACGGTTACCGCCATGATGATAACCATCTGCATAAAATCAGACGCAATTACCGCCCAAGAGCCCCCAGTTACCGACATGGCTAACACCACTAGACCAGTAACCCAAATCGTCATATTCATGTCGAAACCAAAAATACCCGACGCGATAATAGCCAATGCATTTAGCCAGACACCAGCAGATACAACACTGTTAGGCATTGAAGACCAAGTGAATACTTGCTCATTAGTTGCACCAAAACGCATACGAATCGCTTCAATAACCGTTACAACACGAAGTTGACGGAATTTAGGTGCAAAGTACGCATAGTTCATGAAGTAACCGAAAGCATTAGCAATAAAGATGACTGCAACGGCAAAACCATCGTTATACGCTTTACCTGCTGCTCCAGTAAATGTCCATGCACTAAATTGGGTCATAAATGCCGTTGCACCTACCATCCACCAAAGCATGTTACCGCCACCGCGAAAATAATCACTTGTTGTGCTTGTAAACTTTCTGAACATCCAACCGATTGCGATTAGAAATAAGAAATAGATACCTACGATAAGAGTATTGAGTTCCATCTTTTGCCCTTTTTATAATTATGTATTTTGTTACAAAACAGTATAATCAGGATAGAACACATTTGTAGTACAATACCTCAAAATAGTGATCAGTATTAATAAAATTGTAATTATATAATCGTACAAGTGATCGAGTTCATAAAATCACCACATTATTTTATTTCTCCTATCTTTCTCAAAAAACACCTAAAAAACCCTAACTACATAAATAAATTCCTTATAACTCATCGACCATAGCCAGCAGTTAATTGACCGTCCATTATAAATGTTGATATTATTCGTATCTTACCTTAAGTTTAAACAGCTATTTTGTATGATTATTTATTATTAAAAATACGGTAGTTACCAAATTTCAGGCAAAAAAATACGCTCATACCGCCTGTTCAGCATGAGCGTAAAGGCAGTGCAAACAACTGCCGCCTTCTATCTTCTGGGAAGAGCATAGAAGGTATCATTAGAATTTTTAGATTTAAAAATTAAAATACGGGACTAAGTACTTTAATCATATTTTCTTTACTCGTTTCGTCTTAACTTATACGGTTATCTTTTACTTGATTCATAGTAACCAACAAATTATGTCTTCTTTATTTATCAGAAAATAAAAACATCATCTGAATTCTCGCACTATGCCCCTCTTCTTACTTATTTTTTTCATTTCAGATCATTCTTTCAATCGTTATACCGCTCTGTTTTATTTGCATCCACCGTCACTCTTGTGCCAGTACTATTTTAATAATAGACAGATCGTTAAATTTTTCACATTGAGTAATGACACCTATTCGGATAATAAAAATAACTAACAGTCATATCAACACCATAAAAACATACTAATGTATTACAAATAAAATAACAATGTGAGATTCCAATTTTATGTTACAGAGCACATTTTTGATCAATTCTACATAATCAAAATAGTTGGCATGAGAAATAAAAAATATAAATATCAATCAATTAACAAGAAAAGCTGATGTAAATCACTTTAGGGTACGTAAGGTTTATATCGACAAGTGGATCTAATTCACAGAACAACCAAATCAAAATCGCTACCATATTTGTATTATTTTAACTCAAAATAAAAGGCGATAACATGAAAGCCCCTAAACTCTTACCTCTTGCCGCTTGCATCGGCGCTATCACTTTTGGAGCACAGGCTTTTGCGACTAATTTTGTTTTTCTAGAAGAAGCAACATTAGAAGCAAACCGAACTTTACTCCATTCTGGCAACGCATCAGACTCAATGAAAGACACCTATTCCAAGCTAATTGAAGAAGCTGAATTAGCAATGAAAGACGGACCTTTTACGGTAACGGCAAAAGGCATGACTCCACCAAGTGGCGATAAAAATGATTATTTAAGTATTAGTCCTTATTGGTGGCCAGATGAGAGTAAAACTGATGGGCTTCCATGGATACGTCATGACGGAAAAACAAACCCTGCCTCAAAAACTGATGAAACAGACTCAAAACGTATTGGACATTTCACTCGTTCGGTTCGAGCTCTCGCTATTGCGTATTATTTCAGTGAAGACGAGAAATACGCACAGCAAGGCATTGAATACGTAAGAACTTGGTTCATTGATGAAGATACAAAAATGAACCCAAATGTGAATTTCGCTCAAGGGGTGCCAGGTCGAGCTGACGGTCGTCGCAGCGGTATTATTGATACCCGAACTCTGGCTGATCGTATGCTTGATTCTTTCGCAATGCTGTCTAAATCGCCAAGTTGGACAGATACGGACGAACAGAAAATAACGCAATGGTATACCAATTATTTGGATTGGATGATTGTTGACGACCTTTCAGGTGGACCTAAAGGTGAGGCTTACTCTGTCAATAACCACGGCACATGGTACGACTACCAAATGGCTGGGATCTCTTATTTCTTAGGTAACGATGCTCTTGCTAAACAAATGGTTCAGAAAGGCAAGATGCGCGTTGATACACAATTCGAAAAAGACGGTTCACAACCGCACGAAATAGAGCGAACACGAGCTTATCACTACCACTATTTTAGCTTAGATCCTCTTGTTGGGATGGCACAAATTGGCGACAAAGTTGGCGTTGATCTTTGGAACTACACCAATAAGAAAGGTGGTTCATTAACCACTGGTATTCAATTAATGGCCATTTATCAAGATTTGAATAAAACATGGCCCTATTCACAAAAAGACAAACGTCGCCGCATTGAACGCATGACCCCAATTTATCTAAAAGCAGGGGTTGCTATGGATAAACCAGAATGGATAAACCTTGCGACAGACACCGATTTTAGCCAATTCACGGTGAAGAAAAACTTAGCCGAAGTATGGGCGCAACGAGATATCGAACTCCTTTACCTAAAACAAAAATAACCTCTTAAACCAATAATAATTATTAAACTGTGGAAGAAAATAATGAATAAATACAGCAAAGTAACCCTAGCAATCGCATCAACTCTGTTTGTTGGCAGTTTATCCGCTGCCTCATTAGATGTTCGTCAAGAATACAAACATGACAGTGAAAGCTATGCAAGTCGTATAAAAATTGGTGGTTCTACTGGTAATCATTATTTTGGCCTCGAAGCAAAACAAAAAGGCCAACCCTTTTCTGAATGGGAATCTGCCGATAATGAATTTGAATACGGATATAAGTTTCAAGTAACTGATCATTGGTTAATTCAACCGAGTATGCCAATCACATTTAGCAGTGATAAAGTAACGTACAAACCTCAAGTTCGCGTTCAATACGCCTTTGATTCTGGTGTAAAAGCCAAACTTCGTTATCGTCATGAGTTCCGTGACTATACGGATGAGAGCGGTGAAAGCTCAGAGCAAAAAAGCAAAGTCACCGGTAACTTAGAGTATAACTACGAAAATCTGCAACTTGGGTTTGAAGCAAACTACGAGAAAGGCTTAGATGACCAAGTCTATTTCAATAATAAAGACATGAATTGGGATATGAACTTAAAGATCGGCTATAAAGAAGCCGATTGGGCATGGCGTCCATACGTTGAGTTTGGTAACGTGTCGGTATCTTCAACGTCTGATGACCGTCAGTTACGAAGCCGTGTAGGTGTGACTTACAGCTTCTAGTTTCAGCGTTCAATCTACATAAAAAACCAGCGATTATGCTGGTTTTTTATTGGGTGTAAAAATAAAATTACAGACTTAATTTATACATAACACCAATGGTGACATTAGCATTTCTCGTGACTCTTTTTTGTTGAGCCAACAATAACTCTGCGGTAGAGACCGCATCCGCTAAAGCATTGTGGGCGTTATATTCTGGTAATCCATATCGCTTACGAGTACCTGATAACGTTAAATCAATATCATCATGATGACTTATCGCATTTTCTAATTTCTTTTCAATGCACAAGGTATCTAACCAAAGTAAAGGTAGCTCTCGTAAACCATAACTGCGAGATAAGTAATGATTAATAAAATTACTTTCTACCACACAAGCATGAGCCACAATAACCTTGCCTTTAGCCGCTTCAAAAAATGTTAGCATCGCATCATGAATCGACACGCCCTGTTCAAGCATTTGCGGAGTGATATGGTTAATCACTGCCGTTTCAGGCTTAATCTGAGAATCATTCGTCAGATATAAGTGTTGAGCAGAGGCTAAATCAATCTTGCTGTTCACCACATCAACCCAGCCCATTGATAGAATTAAATCACCTTCGCTGTCTAATCCTGTGGTTTCTAAATCAAGTACAATGTAATCACTGTTTTTTGCTAAATCAGAAATATTAGGGCAAGGCTGCTCAATTAAATCATGCAGTACTTTAGGTAACTTAACCGTATTGATGTACTCTTTTCGTTTTCTTTTTATTCGCTCTAAAGGGTGTAAATACGTCAGTAATGCTTTCATTATCGACTCCCAAACCGTACTTTTGCGCCTTCTTGTAAATCTGCAATAATTCTAAATGCATCTTTTAAATGTTTTCTCTCAAAGCTGCCAAAGCTGTTTGGATCAATATTATTGTTCGGTTCTTCACCTCTTTTGAGCGCTTCTAATTGGTGACTAAAACGATAAGAAAGAATGAATTCATACGCCCCTAAAATATTTTTAAACGCATCATCACTCAGCATACCCTTCTCGTTCGCCGCTGCAAAACGTTCATCCGTAGCAGACAGATCACACTCCACCGCTAATCCGTAAATTCGAGCAAGATCAATGACCAAATTAATCGCGTATTTTTTTACGTTCAGCGTTTTCTTGTTCTCGCCTGATTTCTCTAACACCAAGCTATTGAAGATACCTAATGGCGGATTCGTATTAATGGCATCTCTGACTAAGGTACTCAAAAATTCACGATTATTACGGATGTTACGGTGCAGCTCATCCCTTAATATCGATTCAAATTCACTGTTGCCATAAACAGTGCGGATCTCTAAAAATACACTGATGTTCAACAATCGCTCGTATTCTGGATTCGCGACCCATTTTTTATAATAGTGTTTCCATACATTCAGTGGCTGACACCATTTTGGTGTAGCGGCCATGAATTTTCCCGGACACAATGGGTAATCACAACTGTCTAGCCCATTCGTCACAATCATCGCTAAATGCTTAAAGTAAATTCGGTCATTTTCTGTCGCATCATCGGCAAGCACAATCGCACTGTCTTGATCCGACAACATATGCACTTCATTTCGAGCGTGAGAACCTGCAACGATCCATGAAAAATCACACGGCGGAGGGCCTAATTTATCCATCGCTATTTGAATAATTCGACGAGTATATGCATCCATAATCATCGTCATTACTTTACCAATGATTTCTGGAGACACTTTACCTTCTACTAACGCTTCAAAAATCGCTTGGCGCTCAGGCGTAAAACTCGCCAATGATTTTATGCTGCCTGCGTATTTTATTTTTTCGATTAAGAAAATAGCCTGAACACGGTGATTTTGAACCAGATGAGAGGTGGTTAACAGCCCCACCACTTTATTGTCTTTTACTACGGGTAAGTTACGTATATTAAATTGCATCATTGCCGATGCCGCATGCAGAACCAAATCATCAGGCTTAATGGTTAATGGCGAATGCGTCATCACATCACGTATTGGACGATCGTACGCCACACCATGAGCTATCACTCTTTTGGTCATGTCTCTGTCCGTAATTAAGCCAATGATCTTGTCATCTTCATAAATAACGGCACACGGCGTTCGATGTACAATCCGCATTTCATGGGCAACTTGCTGAATACTTTGATCTGATGTAACGACCGCAACTCGACCACTCGCAATATCTTCCACCTTACGAATAAACAACCCTTTCTCTTTGTTTGACCAGACCACATCAAGTGCCGATTTCAGACGAACTTGCGCTTGGGACGCAAAATGCTCGGCACAAGCAGGGTAAGTTTTAAACAACACTTGCAGTGCTGAATGAGGAATAATGTACAACAGCGTATTATCTATTGCAGTGGCTTTATACCCTTGCTCGTTATCCATATCAGAATTAAGGAAAGTAAAACCAAACAAATCTTCCGATCCTAATCTGGCTCGTAAAACTCCATCCGATTTTCTCTGCTCCATAGAACCGGTTCGAATGATATAAAGCGATTTTTCTTTCCCAATTTCACACATCTCAACCACTTCCCCCTTACTTAAGTAAGTGATTTGAATATGTGACGCCAATTCTCGCAATGCGTCTTTTGGAATTTTGTCAAAAGGGTCTATTTGACCAATAAATTGGATGATATTTGGCAAAAGGGATTGGGGCATACTAATACTCTCCATAGCTTAATTAGTATTATTATATAACTTATAATCGGCAACACAATTTATTCAGACATAAAAAAAGCACACCTAAGTATGCTTTTTAAGAAATAATGGTCTATTTATGTCTTTTATGCCAAACGGTGCTTAGATTCTTGCAAATGATTCGCTGATGCTTGACGGGCTTTATCGCTGTTTCCTGCCATGATTGCTTCATAAATCTGGCGATGTTCATTAATACACGTGCTGCCTTCTTCCGAAGAATGAACAATAAAGTTAACAAACATTGTTGTTAAAATATTACCGAAAGGCAAATAGAAATCATTGCCGGTCGCGTTAAAAATTAGACTATGGAATCGAGTATCTATTGTCGTCCAATCTTCTTGAACAAATTCGTCGGCTTCTGATACTTCGACCATTCTTTGAAACGTTTCAGACAACTCAATGCGTTGTTCTGCCGTTGCAAATTTCGCGGCTAGTGCACATGCTTCTGGCTCAATCGCTCGTCGTAGACCTAAGAATTGAGAACAAAATTGATCAACATCTGTTAATCCATCCATCCACTCAATCAATTGTGGATCAAGAAAGTTCCAATAAGCACGGTCTACAACTCGAGTTCCAATTTTAGGACGAGATTCTAACAACCCTTTTGATGTAAGAAGTTTTACTGCTTCTCTTAATGCCGTACGACTGACACCAAATTGTTCACATAACGCCATTTCACCCGGGATAATTGAACCTTGTGGTAACTGACCAGATAAAATACCACGCGCGATTTCACGGGCAACTTGTACGTGTAGACTGCGTTTTGAGCCTGAGATTACATTAAAAGGACCTGACATATTTTCACTTCAATTCATTAATATGTATTATTTAACAGCACTATAGCACTGAATTTATAATGCGCCAAATAAGAGCAATGATAACGTGAACTCCCTTATACTCTGGGCTTTGACGTATTCACGGTATTTATTTATTAATACAAATAATCGAAAATCTAATCCTATTTTCATGCGTAAAATCACAGAATGAACCTTAACCTACCCATTTATCACTATTGTCATCCATTTTTAGTTTTATCTTCTTTGAATACATCAAGTGTTATTGTATTATTAATTAATCTTTCTTATTCTTAATATTTCAACCTTAGGTGATTCCCATGTCAATATTTTCACTAGTGGCAGATTCAAGCCGCTGCATTCATGTTCAGGTTGCTAGACAACTTGCTCGTAAAATATTGTCTGGCGAAATCAAGGAAAATGAAAAATTACCCAGTGAAATGGAACTATGCAAAGTCTTTGGCGTGAGTCGAACTGCACTTCGTGAATCAACAAAGTTACTTTCCGCTAAAGGGTTAATCGAATCGAAACCTAAAGTGGGAACTCGAATTAAACCACGCTCACAGTGGCACTTCTTAGATCCACAACTACTCGATTGGATACAAGACTTAGAAGATACAAAACCGTTTTTATCACAATTTCTCGGGCTACGTAAAGCCATTGAACCTGAAGCATGTGCATTAGCCGCAACTAACGCCACCGTTGAACAACGTAAAACACTTTCCGTCTTGTTTCAAAAGATGTCACTCGCTGCCAACAGCTTCGATTACGATGATTGGACTATCAACGATCATCTGTTTCATCAAACTGTCTTTCTCTCAACGGGGAATCAATTTTATGTCCCGTTTGGGAATATTTTATCTACTATTTTCAAACAATTTATCGATCACTCAGCTGAAGGCGGCCGCTTCTGTTTAGAAGAGCACAAAGCGATTTACGACGCCATAATGTCTGGCAACGCCAATCAAGCGCGAATTTCTTCACGTATATTATTAGATGATGAAAACCAAAAACTAGCTCAACCAGAGTTAGCCATCGCTTAGATCTCTACTCCCCTTATGGTTGGGGCTTAACACTGATTATTAGAAGGTATTATTGTGTCGTCCCAATCGTATGCTAGGAAAAACTTTTCACTCGCATGGCCCTTAGCCCTCAATGCTTTATTAATGCAATCCATGCTGATGATCGACACGCTATTAGTGTCTCCTTTGGGGGAAATCCCTCTTGCTGCAATGGGGATTGCCACTACCATTATCGCGTTCATCCTTGGTATTCAGATGGCCTTAGCAAACGGGACGCAATTGGTACTAAGTCGAGCGGTTGGGTCGGGAATGACAACGTCACTCTCTAAAGCGTTTTGGGCTGGTTTAGCTATAAATACAACGGTTGCGTTATTGTTTTTACTCTTGCTCGTTTACTTTGAACAGCCTCTAATTCAAGCTCTAACTAAAAACGAATCGCTTCATGTACAGATCAGCAGCTATCTTAATATTTCAAAATATCTCGTTATCTTTACGGCGCTCACCCAAGTCATTATTGCTTTATTTAATGGATTAGGAAGAACTCACGTTCCTTTTAAGGGCTACTTAATTGAACTGCCGATTAATGCAATTTTATCTTATGCGTTAATTCACGGCTTTTCATCATTTGAAGGCATAGGGGTTGAAGGTGCAGCATTAGGCAGTATCGTTGCGATCTCAATTCGACTTCTTTATCTCGTACTGTGCGTACATTATGACTCTAATATTTCAATAAAACTCAATACAACAAGAAGAACCTTCATTACCAACACACAAAAACACTTTCTCGAGATTTTTCCTGTGGCTGCAAACGTAACAATGCTATCGATAGGCGCGACGATTTATCAACTTCTCTACTCTCAACTCAATATCAATGCCTATGTAGCGATTACGTTGGTCATGCCGTGGATACGTGCCGGTACCCAGTTTATCACCGCATGGGCTCATTCGTCCGCTATTACGATTAGCCAGGCTATTGGATCAAAAAAGATGGATGATCTGACTAAAAACGTAAATACCAGTATTGATGTCGCGGTCGGAATTTCATTCATATGTGCTTTATTTTTTGCCGGACTCAGTCTAGTCATTAATGACATTTATCCTGATTTAGATGCCTCGACTTATCAAGCACTTGTCGTTATCGCCCCTCTTTATATTTTCTTACCCATAGCACGTGGCTACAACACCGTTCATGGGCATATATTAAGAGCATTAGGAAAGACAACCGATGTATTTAAAATCAACTTCACAGGGCAATGGATTCTCTCGATTCCATTATGTACGCTGATTATTGTCGGCTTAGATGGTTCTATATTTTGGGCGTTCGCCGTACAACCTTTTGAAGAAATCGTTAAGGCCTACCCATTTAGGCACCTTGCTAGAAAGTCATTAAAAGAATTTGATTTGCAAAAAGCCAGTAAGCTCATGTACGACTAATCACTCTTTATTTACTCTGTCTCTCTAACATAAAAAGACCGCTGATTACTTAGCGGTCTTCTTCATTAGTCTAGTTTTTCTTTAACTTACTTATTCAAGTCAATTTGGCTAAACGTAACACTGCTGTAATTGCCTGCTTTTTTGTCGGTTGCAAAATCACCAGTTCCGGCACAGCCTGTACCCCAAACTGCATGAGATTCACTCACACTACATTGACCATAAGCGCCTGCTTTAAAGTAGAAATCATCTTCTGCGTAACCTGTCGGTGAATCTAGCTTATCGATACCTTTACTAAGATCAATTTCATAAGTGACCTTATCATGGCGTGCGGTTTCAAAAGTCAGGTACATCATGGTCTCTTTTACTTCAACGCGGTAGCTGAACTCTTCACCTAGTGCAATGCCTGCTTTACCCGGCTCTGCTGAGTTATCCCAAGTGTTCCCCCAAACAGGGTAAGCGATATCTGCACGATTAGGATCATTCTTCTCTAAATTACGTTCATAGTTCCAAAACACCGAGCCCATTTCTTGTCCTGGGAACTTCTTATAGAAAATTTTCAATGGCTCGTTACCGTAACCATAGCCAGTACCTGCTTTAATAAGCTCATCGTGTTTCTTCGCATGGATCTGACCAACAACAACGGAATATGCAGGGTATTTATCAGGAAACTTAGCGTTGACCGGAACATGGTTTACTTTTAACGTTGCCTCTAACGTACCGCCAATTGCACTGTATGCGCTCGCGCTAGGATGACTTGATAGCGCCCATTGGTTTTCCTTATCGGCAGTATCAATCGAGAAATCAGCACCGCGTGGCATCTCACGAAGCTCTGATCGTGCATTTTTTGAGTTTTTGGTTGTGATCGCTTGGTTTTGAACCTCAAATACAAGATTGCCTTCTTTATCTAAATGGAAGAAATCCTTATGTGAGTAGCTCATCATCGCTACTCCTTCTATTTCATCAACTCTTCCATCTTCATTAATGTCTGATGGAATGGTTATCTTCCAATTACGCATATCAAAATTATCAGCGGGAACTGGTTCTACAACACCATTATTCGCAAAAGTGACCATTGGCACAACAGCCAATAATGCGGCGGTTAGCCTATTTTTCTTTAACATTATTCAATCCTTTATTGGTAATGAGTACTGAGTTATACCTCAGTGGAAAGAGAGTTATACCTCAGTGGAAAGAGAGTTATCCAACGTCTTTATTTGTATTATTTTAACACATATATAAAGATGGAAATTAGGAGGGTGTAGATATGAGAAGTTAATCATGATTGATCTTAAAAATAGAGATAAAACTTAGATATTGATAACATTTACAATTATAAATAAGAAAACTTCCGTTTTTAACATCGATATTTTGGATATTGAAAATGTTAAAAACCACAAGATTAATCATACATTTCGTTTAAGAACATGACGATAAATCAATATAATGGCAAAAATAAAGTTTGAAGGGTAAGCAATAAGATAATGAGGTGCTATCGAAGATAATTAACAAGCCTAACGCGAAGAATAGATTTATGAAAAAAGTGAGAAAGCAGATAAAAAATTAGCCCTACTAAAGCACTCTAAGACTTGGTTGCCTTGAATGCGCTAGTAAGGCTATGTGTGATTATTTCTCTAGTTTAGTGAAGTAATCAAAGATAACTGGTACGTCGTTTTGACCTAGGCCAGCATCAACAGCGGCTTGTAGGTTTGCCGCTGTACCTTGAGCGATTAGAGATTCTGTACCTAACTCTTCACAAAGCGCAAGGAAGTAACCAAGATCTTTATTTGCGTTTGCAACAGAGAAGCCTAACTTCTCTTCGCCATCTACTGCGTAGAACTTACAGAACTGCATAAACGGAGAGTTAGATGGACCTGCAGACATGATATCAAACAGTTGTTGCCCATCAACACCAGCAAGCTTAGCAACAGCAAACGCTTGAGACATTGTCGCAACAGTCGTCATACCCATAAAGTTATTTACAAGCTTAGTCACGTGACCAGAACCTAGAGCACCTAGGTGGAATACGTTTTCACCTTGCTCTTCAAGGAGTGGTTTAACTTTATTGAACGTATCCATATCGCCAGCTGCCATGATGTTTAAAAGACCATCTTTAGCGTGTGCAGGTGTACGACCTAAAGGAGCATCGATCATGCCTGCGCCTTTTTCTGCAAGTGCAGCGCCAATTTTCTTAGTAGACGCAGGAATAGAAGTACCGAAGTCAATTAATACTGAACCTTCTTTGATACCTGCAAGAACACCATCTTCACCGTAAACAATTTTTTCAACAACAGCTGAAGTAGTAAGACAAAACTCAACGATGTCACTTGCTGCTGCTAATTCTTTTGCAGAAGTAAACGCTGTAGCATTACCACGAGCTGTAACGCGTGCCATCGCTTCTTCGCTAAGATCCATTACGTTTACGTGGTAGCCGCGTGTTTGTAGGTTTTCTACCATGTTGCCGCCCATAAGACCTAGGCCGATGAAACCAATTACAGGTTTAGTCATGCTGAACTCCAAATATGTTATTGTATGATTATATGCTCATTATAATAACGGGACATTCCGTTTTTATCAATAGTTTTTAAACGATCATTGAACTGTTAATGGTGAAGTGTGATGTAGCCCTATAATTTATCACTCGCACCAATAAAGCTAAGGCATTCACAACCCAAAAAGTGCCTATTTATAAGGTGTTAAACCTATTAAATAGTTACAATGCACATATATAAATTTTATCTCTATCGTTTATTTTTTCAGTAAATCAATCTAATTACGAAAGTAATAACAAACTCATTAGTAACCATAACAACAAAAAACACGCACAATTGTATTACTTATTAACGTAGGAATATGAAAACTGTGTCATCCATAAAAAAACCGGATACTCTATGCAAAAGTATCCGGTTTGGTCTTATTTCCCAATCTGTAAATTAAATCATTCGTTTAGATTAAAGCTGTGCGAACGATCCCGTCCATGTGTATGTATTTCCACTAAATTCAACCGTGTGCAGCGCTTTCTGTGCATCTTCAGCTTGGTTTGAAATACCGTAATGGTAAGTATTACCAGACGTTGTTTCAATGCGAACAACAGTCCCAATACTGTTATGGCCCACCACTGAAACCGCTTTTACCAACCCACGAGCACCAACAGACGCTTCAATTGATTCGTTAAAATAACCGTGTGTTTCTAATACTGATGCAAACACGTGGTCTTGACCTGATTGGCGTAAAATCAGTGCAGGTTCACTCTTCAGGTTAAAGCCTGGATCATTTGCGCCAGTGCGAGCAAAAATCACCTCGCTCCCCTCTACCGCACTTGTTACTAAGCTGTAGTAGCTGCTGTCGTGTAACCAACTCACTAATGAACTGCCTTCAACTTTACCTGAACCGATATTCCATAGATGCTGATAACCGTTATCTTCACCCAAAGGTTTCAGTGTGCTTTCAACTTGGTAATCGAAATCAGTACGGATGATTTGGCCTGAATGGTGCACTGGCAAATCATATTCATGCTCTGCATCTGCTTCAATGCGGTACACATCAATCACCAATGGCTTTTCAAACTCAGGGAGATCCGCAAGGATGATACTGCGCTGCATATCTACGCCAGTGTAGTAATCAGAAATCGTGCCGCTCATGCCTTGCAGCGATTGATCGTCTGCAACAAAGAAGTGCTTCTGACCAAACTTAGATTCTGCCAATGCCGTATCAAAATTGTTCTGTGTTTTCTGATCCACAGTTACGGTGTTGTGAGCAACTGTCTGCTTACAATAGGTTTTGTTTTCTGGAATATAACGGCCACCAAATTTAGGCTCTACGTTTACCCAACGACCAAAGCCGTAATCGTGCAAGACTTCATGACCACGGTTAAACACACTTAGGTGTAAACCATCATAGTGACCGTGATCTAATGCTGAATGGTATTGATGATCAGAACCGTGCTGACCAAACCAAATTAACGCCATGGTATCGTCGTCTTTTTCATCACGGTGACGAAGAATGCTTACGCCGCCTTTTTCGCCTTCTGGGCCATCAGTAACAAATAAGCTGCCCCAGTTAAATGGTTTGATTTCATCAGCCTGTTCAACCGCATTTGATAATGTTTGGCCTGAGCTATGAACCCAAACATCTTGTTGGTGATCTGCCATACCAAGTAACGTTTCTGTTTGCTCATAACGGTGGTAACACACAGATGTTGCCATGATAACGCCTTCATCGTTGATAGAAATCGTTTTCGATGAATCATTCAGTGCTGGTAATGTGCCATCAGGGAAAGCCGTTTTAAATACTGAATACGATGTTGTCTTAATTACTGAATCATTAAATTCATAGATACCCAATTCTGGTTGGCGACGCTCAATTGCTTCAGCAAATAAATAAATTGGACGCAATGAGAAACGATGGTAATAAGGACCTTCCATATAGTAACCATCAGGCGAAAACAGTTGGTCAAGTTGTGCTAAGAAACCACCACTCACTTTGTCCATTTTTAAACCATATAATGCTTTATCTACTGATTCTTGATCATTGATTGCGTAACCACAAATACCAACAGCAGCAACCGCCCATAGACCATGGTTGTGTACGATATCGAAATCGTGCGCGTAAGTTACCACGAACATTTCAATCATTTGCTTTAGAAGATCATCTTCGATTAAGCGCTTTTGCTCTTCTGAAATCGTGTGGTAAATACAGCTGTACGCACAAGAAGCATAAAGCATCCACATATTTTCATTCAATGTCTGGTGAAACAGTTTACCCGGAGGATTAGAATCAAGGCTAACATTGCTTTCAAGCGTTGGGTACACCGTTGCATACGCCGTTAGCATATCAACAATGTAATCACGATATTTATTTTCTTCTGTAATCAAAAACAGACGGCCAGCAAGATCCATATGGATGTAGTTTTGCTTATGACGGTTATGTTCGTAACCGCCACCTTCGCCGTGACCCGGAACTTCAATACCGACTTCTGCCATGTAAGCATCTGTTTGTTTCATATCACGAGTAAGGGCTTTTCCTAACAGGCTATCCTTGCCAAGTTCTTTACGAAGCTCAGCGGCTTCTTCAAAATTCAGTAAAAGTGGTTGATAGCTCATTATTATTTCTCCTGCTTAATCGTATTTTTTTCTAATGAAGACGTTTCTAGCGAATAGAAGCCTGTCCAACTGTATGATTTACCATTTAATTCTACGGTGTGCGCGGTACTTTCTGTTGCACCAAACTGATTACTTATCATCACGGTTACATTAGAGTGTTCTGTCTGAATTTCAACAACCGACCCTACTACTGTGTGACCGATAACCTGAATATTTTTTACCACGCCGCGAGCGTTAACCGATTGCTCAAATTCTTCGTTGAAATAACCGTGTGTTTCTAGCACTGATGCAAATAACGTTGATGGTCCTTTGCTACGAAGAATAAACGCGGGTTCACTACGCAAATTGAAGCTTGGATCATTCGCACCAGTACGAGTGAAAATTACTTCATTGTTAGTGTTAGTGCTTGTGCCTAACCATGTGTAATAAGTATTATTTTGTAGCCAACTCACCAGTGCCGTATCGCTTACTGCACCGCTTGCCACATTCCACAAGTGTTGGTAACCAAAATCACTGCCTAACGTATTCAGCTCTTTGTTCGCTTGGTACTCAAAGTTAGTACGTACTATCTGACCTTCATATTGGTGAGAGTAATCGTATTGATGCTCTCCTTCACCGACTACACGATAAAGATCAAGCAACAATGGGGATTCAAGTTCATCAAGCTTCAGCATAAAGACGCTGCGTTGCATATCAAGACCATCGTAGTGATCACTCGCAAATGCGCTCATACCATTAATGCTTGGATCTTCTACTTTAAAGAAGTGAGGTAAGCCATGCACTTTATCTGCACGTTCAACATCAAAGTTATTCTGACATGTCTCATCAATCGTGACTGCATTATGAGCAATGGTTTGACGAGCATACGATTTGTTTTCATCAAGGTAACGACCACCAAATTTTGGTTCAACGTTTACCCAACGACAGAAACCATATTCGCGCAACACTTCGTGACCGCGATTAAAGAAGGTAATACCCAACGTATCAAAATTACCATGCCCCATACCGTGCTGGCCGTAGTTCATAACAAGTTGAGAGACATCGCCTTTTTTATCCTGCATACGGATAAAGCCTTGTGCGCCAAAGTGGCCATCTGGACCTTCATTTAGCTCAACACTCGGCCAAAAAGGCATATTGATTTCATGCTTTTCTGATGCTTCTTCGTATGCTTTTGATAATTCTAAACCACAAGAATGCATCCAAACACGGTCTTGTATTTTCGCCATGCCTAAGATGTTGTCATCAAGTTCGTAGTGTTTACTGTAAACACTCACTGCAACCTGAACCCCCATATCCGTAATGCCCATAGTACGAGATGAGTCATTTAATGCAGGAAATTCACCATTTGGGTATGCGGTTGAAAGCATGGCTTGTACTGTGTTACCAATCACTTGCCCTTTGAAGTTATAAATATCCACTTCTGGCATGTGGCGGTGAATAACTTCAGCAAACACACACGTTGGACGAATCGCGTAACGGTGATAATAAGGCCCTTCCATGTAATAACCAGAAGGTGCAAACAATTCAGAGATTTGAGCTAAGAAACCGCCTGTTTCATTACGATCAATACCATAAACAGACATCTCTAAATAGTCACGTTTACCAATAGCTAAACCACAGATACCGACAGCAGCCACAGCCCAAATACCGTGGTTGTGAATACGGTCAAAGTCGTGTGCATATTTAACGGTAAACATATCAAGCATTGGCTCAAAGATACGCTCAACAACCGTGCTTCGCTCTTCTTCTGTCATCGTTGATGCAACACAAGAATAAGCAAGACTCGTAAATAGTAACCAACAATGTTCATTTAAGATCTGGTGAAACAAACGACCTGTTGGGTTTGTGTTTTTTTGTACATGGAAGTCAAATGTTAGATATTTATCCGCGTAGATTGCGAGTAACTCTTTCACAAAGTTCGCGTATTTCTCTTCTTTAGTAACCAGAAATAAGCGACCAGCAAGATTCATGTACGTGTAGTTTTGTTTGTGGCGATTATGTTCATAACCACCCGCTTCTCCGTGACCAGGAACATCTAACGGAAGCTGCATAAATGCATCGACGTCTTTTTTATGTGCTTCAATGGTTTTACCCATTAAAGTAGAACGCCCAACCTCTAGGTGAAGTTGTTCTATTTCAGCATCCGTAAGTAAAATTGGTTGTGTCGTCATATTCTTTTTCACCCTCAATCTCAATAAAGAGTATCTAATCTCTAAACGCTAACTAAATTATCAAACTGCATATAAAGTAATACAATATTAGCTTTAGTAACACCCTAGTGTTATCAAACAATGATGACAATCACACAAAACAATTCAACTAATTGATTTTAAATAATATAGATTTTGTAACAGGTCGTTAAACATTCGATAAAGTAGAGACGAAAGAAATTGTTATTTGATTCACATCACACAAAATAAACTATATTGTATTACAAATTAAAATATTAGCTTATAGTTATTCCCATCGAAACATTAAATTTAGTTGATACCTTTATTAGGAGAAGCATTATGAATAATTTTTTTAAATTACAAGAAAACCCTTGGGAAGAACTAGGTGGCGGCATCAAGCGTAAAATCGTTGGTTACACAGATGAACTAATGGCTGTCCACCTATGTTTTGACAAAGGCGCAATTGGTGCTCCTCACTCTCACGAGATTCATGACCAAATTGGTTATGTTGTTAGTGGTAGTTTTGAAGCCGAAGTCGATGGTGTAAAACAAGTATTAACCGCTGGCGATGCTTATATTGCTCCTAAACATTTTATTCACGGAGCCGTCGCTCTTGAGCAAGACAGTATTTTACTTGATATGTTTTCACCTGCACGACAAGATTTCTTAAAATAATAATTAGCGCAACCTCAGTTGCTAAGGTAAGCATATGAAATCAGTAAACATCGCGGTCATTGGCGAGTGCATGGTTGAGCTACAGAAAAAAGAAAGTGAGCTTAAACAAACATTCGGTGGCGACACATTAAATACCGCGCTTTATTTATCGCGTTTAACGCAAGAGAAAGGCATTAACGTCAGCTATGTTACGGCGTTAGGTAATGATCCTTTTAGTATTGATATGTTAGAAAAGTGGCAAGCAGAAGGCATCAATACCGATCTTGTTACTCAATTTGATGATAAACAACCTGGCTTGTACTACATTGAAACCGATGATATCGGTGAGCGCAGCTTCTATTATTGGCGTAGCGATGCCGCAGCAAAATATCTGTTCGACCAAGAAAATACAGCACCGATTTTAGATCGCCTGTTTTCTTTTGATGCAATTTATCTCAGTGGGATCTCTATTGCTATCCTCACTGATAACGGTCGTCACGTATTATTGTCATTTTTAGAGCAATACAAAGTCCAAGGTGGAAAAATTCTTTTTGATAATAATTACCGCCCTAAACTTTGGAATCAGCAATCTGAAGCCGTATCATGGTACTTAAAAATATTAGCTCTTGCTGATACTGCGTTACTCACTTTTGAAGATGAACAAGCCCTTTACGGTGACGAACACCTTGAACAATGTATCGAGAGAACCTCAAAAGCAGGCGTTAGTGAACTCATTATTAAACGAGGCAGTAAAGATTGTTTGGTCGTACAAAACAATCAAGCAAACTATGTCGCTCCTTACCCCGTAGAAAAAGATAAAATTATCGATACAACAGCCGCGGGGGATTCATTCAGTGCAGGCTTTTTAGCAAAACGTTTCTGTGGTGGCAATGCACTTGAAGCAGCCTATGCCGGGCACGTGGTCGCAGGCACGGTGATCCAGTATAAAGGCGCGATCATTCCAAGTAATGCCATGCCTGATTTATCTTTATAATTTTTAATACGTTACCTAAATAATTAGTCAAATTTAGGTGCGTGTCTTTAATCAAATTCAACATGAGAGTGTAATCATGACAACCTTAAATGAACAACTAGCAAGTCTTAAAGTTATTCCTGTAATTGCAATCAATAAAGCAGAAGACGCGATCCCGCTTGGCCGTGCTTTGGTTGAAAATGGCATGCCATGTGCAGAAATCACATTCAGAACACCGTGTGCAGCAGAAGCCATTCGTGCTATGCGTGATGAGTTCCCTGAAATGCTGATTGGTGCGGGTACGATCTTAACCAATGAACAAGTTGACCAAGCAATTGAAGCTGGTGTTGATTTTATCGTGAGCCCAGGTTTTAACCCACGCACAGTCCAGTATTGTTTAGATAAAAAGATGCCAATCGTACCTGGTGTAAATAACCCAAGCTTGGTTGAACAAGCAATGGACATGGGTTTACGTACACTTAAATTCTTCCCTGCCGAAGCATCGGGTGGTGTGGCTATGCTTAAAGCATTAACCGCCGTTTACCCTGTGCAATTTATGCCTACTGGTGGTGTTAGCTTAAACAACATAGATGATTACCTTTCTATTCCTGCCGTACTTGCGTGTGGCGGAACTTGGATGGTACCAACCAACCTTATTGATGAAGGGAAGTGGGAGGAACTTGGTACTTTAGTTCGTGATGCCGTAAAACGCGTCAGTTAATAAATGCTTACTCTTTATCTAGCGAGCCAATGGCTCGCTTTTTTAATTCTATGATATAAAACAAACTCTGCTTTTTATTTTACTCCATACTGATACCCGTTTTACTTTTCACGTAAAAAAGTGGGAAAACCAAGTATTTCATTTCAAAACACAAATCAATTTGTATTATTATAATAACTAATTGATTTTCAATAACTTAAAAGACAAGCCCATTAAATTAGCGATAATATAAGTAAAAACAAGCATGAAGCACGTAATTAAGATCAAAAAACATGCGAATCAGATCACGATAAAGACATATTGTAGTACAAATAAAAAATAAAAAGGGTAGTCTAGATATCAGTTAATTATGATACTTAAAAGGCTGAAAAAAATGACTATTGATACTCTTGTTGTTCTCGCCTACTTCTTCTTCTTAATCGCAATTGGTTGGATGTTTAGAAAGTTTACAACCTCTACTAGTGATTACTTTAGAGGGGGCGGCAAAATGTTATGGTGGATGGTTGGTGCAACCGCTTTCATGACACAATTCTCAGCATGGACGTTTACTGGAGCTGCAGGACGCGCTTTCTCCGATGGTTTTGTTATTGTAATTCTGTTCTTAGCCAATGCATTTGGTTATTTCATGAACTACATGTACTTCGCTCCAAAGTTCCGTCAACTTCGTGTTGTGACTGCAATTGAAGCAATTAGACAGCGTTTTGGTAAAACTTCAGAGCAATTCTTTACATGGTTCGGCATGCCAGACAGCTTAATATCTGCGGGTATTTGGCTAAATGGTCTCGCAATCTTTGTTGCTGCTGTATTTAACATCCCAATGGAAACAACCATCATCTTTACCGGTGCTGTGTTAGTCATCATGTCGGTAACCGGTGGTTCTTGGGCCGTTGTTGCTTCTGACTTCATGCAAATGTTAGTTATCATGGCAGTTACTATTACCTGTGCTGTTGCTGCTTACTTCCACGGTGGTGGCATCACAAACATTATTGATAACTTCCAGGGTGACTTCATGTTGGGGAATAACCTCAACTACGTAAGTGTATTCGTGCTATGGGTTGTCTTCATCTTTGTAAAACAATTCGGTGTAATGAATAACAGTATCAATGCTTACCGTTACTTATGTGCTAAAGACAGTGAAAATGCTCGTAAAGCCGCTGGTCTTGCTTGTATCCTAATGGTTGTTGGTCCTCTTATCTGGTTCCTTCCACCTTGGTATGTAAGTGCATTTATGCCTGACTTTGCTGCACAATATGCGTCAATGGGTGACAAGGCTGGCGATGCTGCTTACTTAGCATTCGTACAAAACGTTATGCCAGCAGGTATGGTTGGTCTATTAATGTCAGCGATGTTCGCAGCAACGATGTCTTCTATGGACTCAGGTTTAAATCGTAACGCTGGTATTTTCGTAATGAACTTCTACAGCCCTATTCTTCGTAAGAATGCAGAGCAAAAAGAACTCGTTATTGTAAGTAAACTAACTACGATTCTAATGGGTATCATCATTATTGCGATTGGCCTATACATTAACTCGTTACGTCACTTGAGCCTATTTGATATTGTAATGAACGTGGGTGCATTAATTGGTTTCCCTATGCTTATTCCAATCTTCCTCGGTATGATTATTCGTAAAACACCAGATTGGTCAGCTTGGACTACATTGATTGTCGGTGGTTTCGTTTCTTACATCTTTGGTATTTCTCTACAAGCAGAAGATATTGAACACCTATTTGGTCTAGAGCAACATCTAACTGGCCGTGAGTGGGCAGATCTTAAAGTTGGCTTAAGCTTAGCAGCACACGTAGTCTTTACTGGTGGCTTCTTCTTAGCGACGCAGTTCTTCTACAAACCGTTATCATCTGAGCGTGAGAAAGAAGTTGATACACTATTCACAAACTGGAACACTCCGTTAGTTGCTGAAGGTGAAGAACAACAAAACCTAGATACAAAACAACGCTCTATGCTTGGTAAACTTATCAGCACAGCAGGCTTTGGTATCTTAGCGATGGCACTGATTCCAAACGAACCAACAGGTCGACTACTCTTCCTATTATGTGGTTCTATCGTATTAAGTGTCGGTATTCTACTGGTGAACGCATCCAAAAATGGAGCGGCCCCAAAGACAGCTACCGTTAATGACTAACTAACACCTAAATCCCTGTAATTAAAAAGCCTTGCTAGCTCCTAGCAAGGCTTTTTTATGTTTGATTGTCTCGTCCTGAAATGTGTTTACACTTAGGACGTTAGGTATTTAACGACTTACCATTATAAATCTGTCTTTTTACGGTTATTCAATGACCACTAGCCTTAGCTAGAAAGGGTTTCTTTGATTTCATCAGAGCTAAAACCATGAGAATAAAGGTAGGCATACGCTTTGCTTTTTTCTTTTGATTTACTTAAATCAAAGCGTTTTTTATCCAATCTTGCTTGGCAGTTCTCGTAGAAATCAATGGTTCCATCCAATTCTAACTTTTCAATTTCTTCATCAAAATTCGATATATCAATCAGTTTTTGTTTTAGCTCTCGTTTGATAATTGACTTACCTTTTAGCTTACGAGCCAGCTTTTCTATTTCTTTTACAATATCAGCTTTATCGGCTTTAATTTGCATTTTAGATGACAACGTTGAAGCCACAGGGTGAGATTTTATCGCTTCTCGAACGTCTGCTGATTTAAACCCATATTTAGTTAAGGTTGCGTACAATTTATCACTAGAGAGTGACTCTAAATTCATGTCCGCTAATCGATTATTAAGTAAAGTAACTTCGCAAATTTCATCGCGATTAGTCACATAAAAAATCGCCTCGTTAACAATCGATTCATTGATCCCTTTTTCTCTCAACTTAGACAAAATGAACTGACTGCCTTTTTCAGAACTAAAAGCCATCTCAACAAATTTAATGGCAAAATCGTTATCTGGTTTTAAATAACCGCGTTCAACTAAGTCATTCAGAACCGTATCAATCCATTCTTGATTGTCCGTTTTCGCAATCAATTTCTTTCGTAATTCGTTTATGGTTCGATCTTTAGCTTCAAGGTGATAAAAGGCACTGCCATAGACATTATCAATGGTTTTAGCTGGCTTAACGGGACGTTGACTGAACATGGTAACCTCTGACTTTGGTGAGCTAATGAGATCCGAATCTAACGTATCTCAATCTAAGATACCATCTATTACGCTAATTACGTCATAGATGATGGTTAAAGGGATTTATTTACAGTGTTCCGCAATAATTCTAGCCAATGTCTTTATCCCGTTGTTCCATTTTTCATTATCGCGATAAGAGGCAAAGCTAATACGGATGCAATGCTTAAATTGATCTTGAGTACAGAACATGGTTCCCGGTAGTACACTGATTTTTTCACCCAACGCTTGTTGGTAAATCTCCGTACCATCCGTTCCAAGCGGCAAGGTTAACCAACATAAAAAGCCCCCCTCTGGCTGAGAAAGGTAATAATGCTGCTTTACGTTCGCATAGCTATCCAGAGCTTCTGTTAATTGTTGATACACTCGCTTCTGATTACTTTTATAGCTGCGCTGTGCTCTATGGATATGCTGCTTATATTTGCCTTTTTTCAAGAAATCACTCACCGCAGATTGAATCAGATTTACACTGCCCATATTTTCAGACATCAATCGCTTTTCTACTTTGGCTTGATACTTCCCAGCGAGGATCCACCCGATCCGTAACCGTGAATCGAGAGTTTTAGATAATGAATTACAATAAATCACTCGATCTTCGGTATCCAATTCTTTGAACGTTTTTACCGTCCCTTCATAAGATAACCCCCCAAACACATCTTCTTCGATAAAAGGAATGCCCGTTGTCGCTTTTAATAATGCTTTGCGAGCAGATTCAGATTGCGTATAACCCGTAGGATTATTATACGTAGGGTTGATTAAAATCGCCTTCACATCCCACGTTTTTATCGCTTGTTCTACTGCCTCAATATCTAACCCATAATTAAAATGGTTTGGGATCTCTATCACTTTTAATCCCAATGATTCAAGCAATAACAATGAACCGAAATAGCAGGGAGAATCAACAAGAACAATGTCTCCAGGCTTTGTTAGCGCTTGCAAACTTAAACTGATGGCTTGCTGAGCACCGTGCGTAATCAACACGTCACGAGTCGATACAGAAATGCCTAAATCCTGAGTAATGTTCGCAATGTATTTAAGTAAAGAGGCATTACCCGGAGGCATTTGATAGCAACTTGGAATATTCGCTTGTTGACGGCTGTGACGGCTAATCTCTGCGTATAAAGTTCGTATCGCAGGGAAATCAATATCAGGATGAGCAGAGCCCATTGATAATAAATTATGTTCATTCGGTTGACTTAAAATGGCCTTGCTAAGAGATAATAAATCAATGTCAGACGGCGCATTTAACGTCTTTGCTTGAAATTCTCGATGAAAATTAATAGTTGCCACGGTATAGCCAGAGCGATCACGAGCTACCAACACCTGCTTTGCTTCAAGCTCTTCATAGGCTCGAATAACCGTGTTTTTTCCTACCGACAACGTTTCACTTAACTCTCGAATGGAGGGCAGTTTATCTCCTGAAAGATACAATCCTTTTTCAATACCTTGTTGAATATGCGCTTTCACTTGCTGGTATTTTTTCATCGTCCCTGCCTGATCCCCAATATAACCCACCATCTGTACCCAATAAAATAAAGGAAACTGTCTCTTACCTCAATAGCTGTGCCTAGTTAAAGTACGCAAAAGACAACAATGAACAGGAATCCTCATGCTAACTAAATACGTCCCTTTTATCTTCGTCGCCTTATGGAGCACTGGTTTTATCGGTGCTCAATATGGACTACAGTTTGCAGAGCCTGCAACTTTCCTTCTTCTTAGAATGATCGCGAATATCATCATTTTCATTGCTCTGTTATTCATATTCAAATCTCACCTTCCAAGAGGAAAAGAAGCCATTCACTCTTTGATTGCTGGCGTATTAATTCATGGGTTCTATTTGGGTGGCACCTACCAAGCGATTTCTCTTGGTATGTCGGCTGGCTTATGTGCGTTATTAGTGGGTATTCAGCCTATTCTTACCGCTGTATTGTTGGTTAATTTTGGTAAACAACGTTTACTTCCCCTGCAATGGGTCGGTCTATTCCTTGGCTTACTGGGGATCACGTTGGTACTGCAAGGTAACATGGAATGGCAAGACACCAGCAATCAATACAGTGCGTATCTTTTTGCCTTCATTGCCTTAATTGGAATTACTTTTGGTACGTTATATCAAAAAAAATACTGCCAGAATTCAGATCTCATTGGCAGTATGGTGTGGCAATACAGCGCTGCCTCATTGGTTTTTTTACCTGTCGCGTTATTAAATGAAACGATGGTAGTGACATGGAATACGCAATTCATTTTTGGATTAATGTGGTTAGTGTTAGTTGTCTCCGTTACGGCTATTCTATTGTTGCTTTATATGATCAAACAAGGTGATTCTTCAAGTGTGGCTTCTACTTTTTATCTCATCCCGCCAATGACGGCATTTCAAGCATGGATAATCTTTGGTGAACACTTTGATACGCAAGGGGCGGTAGGGTTCGCGCTTGCGGCTATTGCGGTCTATTTAGTAATAAGAAAACCCAAAGTACACTTAGTGGAAGCCATTAAATAAATTGGGATTTCTTCGCCGCGTTTGCTTTCTCTAATGAAGACAGCATTTGGTTCAATCGCTGAGGAGAAATCGCCGTTTTATGATAACTAACGGTCACATAATCGTGTTGTTTAAATGGTGTGAAATTTGAATATTCAGTTCGGTGTTCATAATAGCTTTTTACAATGGAATCGAGTGACACATAGCCAAAACGTTGGTAGGTTTTTTGTAGTCGGTCTGCAAACCGTTTGATCTTATAATTATTATTACTCATAAATGAACCGGTCATATTAACGACCAAAGTACTCGTGCTGTTTAACATGTCTCACTACTTTGCCATAAACCGATGAAGTAATGATTAGCACATAGAAACGAGATCCGAAACAAGGATGCTAAATAGAGGTTCTACCCTTTTGAAATACTGATAATTATCATCCATCCCTTTATTTACGGAACTTATCATGGTATTGCTACTCCATAGCAGTAAGCAACTTCAACAATGAAAGGCACAAAATGACTTCTCTTGTTCATGTAAAGCACGTATCTAAACAATATTCTGACTCAAGTCAGCAAGCGATTAATGACATCAGCTTTGATCTTAATGCAGGGCAAGTCTTAGGCTTACTCGGCCACAATGGAGCAGGAAAATCGACACTGATTAATGCCTTGCTCGGCGCACACCGCTATCAAGGTAACATTCGCATTAATGGGTTACACCCCATCAACCAACATGCTGAGTTAATGCAGCATCTTGCCTATATTTCAGATGTAAATGTCTTACCTGAATGGATGAGCGTAAAGCAATTATTAAAATACACTTCTGGTATTCACCCAAGTTTTGATATTGATAAAGCCACCGCCGTCTTATCAAACACCAACATTCAATTAAAAAGCACCATTAAAAGTCTGTCTAAAGGCATGAAAGTACAAGTTCATTTAGCCATCGTGATAGCAACAAACACGAAAGTGCTTATTTTAGATGAACCGACATTAGGCTTGGATTTATTATACCGAGATACCTTTTATCAGCATTTAACATCTTGGTTTAACGCCGGTGAACGCTGTCTGATTATTGCCAGTCATGAAGTGTCTGAAATTGAGCACCTATTAACGGATGTTCTAATATTAAAGCAAGGCCGAATCGTGAAACAAGAAACCATGAATAACATTCCACAAGGCACGTTAGCCGAACTCTTTATCACGCTTCAAAAGGAGTCAATCTAATGCGTCCATCATTGTTTATGCTTGAAAAAGAATTTATTGAACACAAAACCGTTACCCTCGTGCCTTTATTCATTCTGCTTTGTGGTGTCGCTCTTTTCGTCAGTTTGATGATGAACACAAGCCTACAAGATAACTTATTTATCTCAGTTCAAACTCAGGGAGATTTCACGCCCTTTTCAACGGAGTTTTCTGATGACTTAGAAATGATGCTGAGTTTTATGGCTGGTATTTTGTCGTTAGCGTTAACGACAACGTATTTCTCCAAAACACTCCGAAAGGAACGTAAAGAAGGCAGCTCTGCATTCTGGCGCAGTATGCCAATATCAAGCCAGTACACACATGCCGTAAAACTGACGTTTGGTCTGATTGTAATTCCGTTGATTTTCTCTTTACTCGTATTGATTGCAAATCTTTTCTTCTGGATCATTAGTTTATCAAGTGACACGGTTTTAGTGATGCTTCATGAGCACGCGTCCTTCATCTCGATTATTGCTAACTGGCTGCAGTTTATGGGGCGAATGATGTTAGTTAGCCTTGTAATGTTACCGATGGCAGCGTTAATCCTTAGCATTTCACAAGTCAGTAATTCACCATTAATTGTTGTCTTTTTAGGAGGTTATGCACTCAAAGTAATGTCTGCATGGATATTAGGATGGGACGGCATTGCGGTATTCTTAACGCATATTTATAAGATACCAACAACAATTTTACTCTCGAACACACCACTAATGAGCTTTGCGCACGCAGGAATAGGCTTTCTAACGCTTTATTCATTGCTTGGGGCTATTGCGCTCTTTGTCAGTATTTCATTGTATCGTACGACTGAAATTTCTTGGCAATCACTAAATCCAACTTGGTTATTTAAAAGATAGTTGATTAACTTCTACCAACGCACTCCAACAAAAAGGGAGAGGCTAATTAGTCTCTCCCCTTTCTATTGAGTCACTTTTATCGTTTTACTTTTAAATAAAACTCATTGAGTGGCATCGGTTTAAAGTACAAGAAACCTTGATGCGATGAGATGTTCAAATCATTCAGGATCTTTTTCTGATTCTGATTTTCTACCCCTTCCGCTACCAGGTTTATGTTCAAATTATTCGCCAATAAAATAATGTTCTCTACTATTTTCAGAGACTGTTTGTTTGTTTCAATATCATCAATAAATGATTTATCAATTTTCACAAAATCAAATTGGTAATAATTCAAATACTGCAATGATGAGTAGCCCTTTCCATAATCATCTAACGCAAACTTCACCCCTACCGCTCTGAATTTTTGCATGTATGAGATAATGTTGTGTCTGTCTTCAAACTCAGTCGATTCTGTGAACTCTAATACCAATACAAACTTGTCACACAGTTGTTTACACAAAAGGTATATGCCATCGTCATACAGACAGCTTTCCGTTAAATTAACGCTTATCCTTAACTCACTTTTGGGGCTGTTTTGATAACACTCAATTAATTGACCTAACAACGATTTTGTCATCGCATTCATCAAACCAAATTTTTCAATTTTAGGAATAAACTCAAGTGGCGAGATTATCCCCCTTTTTTCGGTTATCCAACGAGCAAGCACTTCTCCCCCGATAATGTGTTCTTTTTCATTTACGATCGGTTGCACAAATGGCTTTATACTATTGTTTTTTATCGCTTTTCTTAACGTAAAGAACTCTATATTAAACAGCGTATTTTTTACGGACAACGCTTTTAGCAAAGCCATCACGAGCAGTGAAATAACAATAACAAGTCGATTATCTATTAAGTAATTCTTCACTGAAGACGCCGCATCGTATTTAAGTAAAATTAAAAAATCATACTTTGCCGATGGATAATTATCTTCCTCATTGGCTTTGTGTAATCCAAACTGGTTCTCTTTTGATATCGTGTACTCTTGATTAGACAAGATGACGTTTCCCACTCGGTTTTCTTCTAAGTCAAACGGAATACCTTTCATGAAAAATTGAATGCCATTGGCCTCATCATAGCGATGATAATACGAAATTGCAGGTAGACTAGTTAATGTATCTTTTTCTTTTATATTAATTTCTTTTTCTGGAACTGCTTTTTTTGAGATGTTCATACCCACAATTGAACTACAATAATATTGACCATTTCGAATAATAGAAATGCTGTTTATCGTAGGACTTAATGCCACTATCTTTTGCAAAGGTATCATCATCTCTTGGCAATTTTTATCTTTAAACTGATCCAGTTCTTGAACCGTTTCTTTTGCTTTATCCAACTTTATTTCGATTTTTGCTATAGTGCCTTCAACATTAGATTCAACAAATCTCTTGTAGTCGGAAAAAAT